>LUTY01002879.1 GCA_001640045.1 Candidatus Thiomargarita nelsonii
CTATAAAAAATTTCAAGCTTTTTATGCTATATTAATAATATTTAATATATTAAATTACTTTAAATATAATAGTATATTAATATAACAAAATCACATTTTCGCCGAACAGGAGAGCAAGGCATACCTTGCACAAGATGACCATAAGCCATCAAAAAATCTTTCAACCAGGCTGAAAAAAAATAAGCAGCCGATGAGTATATTTATACTATGTCTCTATTTTTAATACGAAAATTCAGCTTCACCTCAAACCAGATTCTTGATTTAGCGGGATTGGGATGTGTCTTGGGCTATAGCCTCTTAGCATTTTATTCTCGCCAACATGAGCCGAGCCTAGCCGTTTTTTTTATCTTGATAGCATGGGTTTCGCTACTCACTTTCGGCGTTTACGCTTATTTTCAACATGAAGTCTCGCTACGGGTAGAAATTAAGCAACAACAACTGACTCAGCGCCTCAGCACCTTCCAAGAGGGCATTACCAGCCAAATCCGTGCCGCCGCCGTGAAAAAAATGCGCGACTGGCTTACGGAAAAACTCTCTCAACAACTGAGCAAATGGCTCAACCAATGGCAACCGCAAGAAATTCTCCTCATCCCTCACCAAGCTTGGCACTTGCTACCGCTACACCTAATAGAAATAGAGGGCGAGCCATTAGCCCTACGCTACCCGGTGCGCTACATTCCCGCCTTACAGGTACTGCGCCTGATCCATGAGCGCAACCAAGCCAACCCGGGCAATGGCTGTATTATCGCCAACCCCGACAGCAGCCTAGCTGGTGCCGAACAGGAAGCCCAAACCATCCAAAACCACCGCCCCGAAGATGCGCTACTGATGGGCAAGCAAGCCACGCTCCCCACCATCCGCCAACACCTAGACACCGCCCACAACGGACACTTTGCCTGTCATGGCTATTTTAAACCTGACTTAAACGCGGGACTAATACTCGCCGACGGAAGCCTACAAGCCAAAGAATTATTCACCAGCTTGCGTATGCCTAATCCCCGCCTCATCGTCCTAAGTGCTTGTGAAACCGCCAAAATTAGGCCCACTCTCGGTGATGAATATATGGGATTAGTGTCGGGATTTCTGTTTGCGGGAGCGCATAATGTGCTAGCGGCGTTGTGGTGTGTTGATGATGCTTCGACTCGTTTATTGATGGAAGACTTTTATCAAGGATTGGCGGGCGGCTTGTCACCGACATTGGCATTGCAACAGGCACAACGCCAATTGAGAGAAATGCCCCGCTCAACGGTGCAAGCCCGCTTGACGACCAAAAAAATCATGTCCAAAACGCCCTACGCCAATCCTTATTATTGGTCAGGGTTTGTGCTGGTTGGGGATGGTGTTTGAGAGCCATAAAAATAATAAAAAAAAATAGAGCCGATAATTAATCTACGAGTTGTAATACAATATGGGGTAAATTGTTGGGCGCAATAAACTATATTTTGACTTTTTATGGTGCTGATACTCCAAAGCGAGTTGCAAGAAAAAGACTATCGCGGTGATCGCTTTAAAGATTGGGCTACCGATTTAAAAGGCAATAATGACCTTTTAGCAATAACCCAGCCACACATCATCAAAGCCATTCACACTGAATACCTTGAAGCCGGTGCCGACATCATCGAAACCAACACCTTTAACGGTACGCGGGTTGCTATGGCGGACTATCAGATGGAGGACTTGGTTTATGAAATGAATGTCGGTGCCGCCAAACTGGCACGCCAAGCCGCCGATGAAATGTCCGCTAAAACGCCGGAACAGCCCCGTTTTGTCGCAGGCGTACTCGGACCGACTAATCGCACCTGTTCCATCTCCCCTGATGTGAACGATCCGGGTTTTCGCAATATCACTTTTGATGGCTTAGTCGAGGCCTATTATGAAGCGACTCAGGGATTAGTGGACGGCGGTGCCGATTTGCTGCTGATTGAAACTATTTTTGACACTTTAAATGCCAAAGCGGCAATTTTTGCCGTACAAAAATATTTTGATGATCATCATTTGCGCTTGCCCGTAGCGGAGCCGGCGAGCACCGTGCTTAATCGGGCGGGCCGATAAGAGGATTCC
>LUTY01002880.1 GCA_001640045.1 Candidatus Thiomargarita nelsonii
GATGCGAAAAGACGGGGAGCGGATAAGTTTGCGAATAATATAGACTTTTTTCTTAAGGCTTTTGGCCTTCAGCGTGACAGTGCCGCACTGAATCAACGGGTTAAAAATGCGGGTGGAGAAGTGACTTATCGGGTATAAATCTAAAATCGCCTTTTTTCTCGTTCCCACGCTCTGCGTGGGAATGCCTGCATGGACGCTCCGCGTCCTGCCCCCGCCATGAGCTAAAGCTCATGGCTAAAAGCTCAAGTCCCCTAAAGGGGACTATCCAAGTTGAGCCGACTTGCGCTTTTAGAAAAAACGCCTTTCTTCGAGTTTGTTGAAACTGATAGGTTGTAAATACCGAACCCAATTGACAAAAAACTCTAATTATGAAAGAATACACGGTTAAAATTTAAACACATTATTTATCTATGAGAAAAACCAAACCGAATTTTGAACAAGAGATACAAAAAACCACCGAAAAATATTTATCAGAGCTAAAGGCTCAAGACGAGGAAAAATTCAATCGACAGCTCAAAGAACAACTCAACGACATAATTACTGCTATCACAAACCGGCTCCCACAAGACAAAGATCAGGACGACATCCAACAAACGATCCAAAAATACATCAAGACTTTTTGGCTTAGATATAAAAAAACAGAAGGACCTAAACCTGACTATGTTGCCAAAAGATTAACCGCAGAATTTAAAGATTATTTCGTCTCCTTGACTCAAAGCGATACAGCACAAAAACACTATTCGCAAGACATAAAACCAACTGACAAAGAAATAATCGCCTTAAATCAAATTGCTGACATGTTTTTGGAAACCAAAGATCAAAAAGGGAAAGATATTATCCTCCAAATCGAATTTGAGGCGGAATACAACACTGATAAGGAGATGGACAGGAGAATACTACACTACGAAAGTTTTGTCGATTTTGATCAACAAAGAATACATGCGAGAAATAAACACCAAGCCGAGAGAGAATTATTTACGCAAGTATTCTATCTTCGACGCTCTCCCAAATCGGGAAGTAAAAAGCCAAAGATAGAGCATGTTGCTCGAACTGTGACAACTCCGACATTACCTGTCCCCAAGCTTTTAAAATATACCGCCTACCATGTTTATCAATTTGATATTGTTGATATTCTCCAAACCAATCTGCCCTTTCTTTTTTGCTTTGTTGGCAATATGGTCAAAGTGACACCTGACAAAATACAACAACATGAGTCAGAAATACGACAAATGATATATGTCTCACTGACTGAAAACCAAAGACAGCTAATGAAAACGGTACTTGCGAATTTCAAGCAAAAAGGATATTATGATGTGAAAAAATCTGATAACATTGATATTATTCAACAAATGATCGAAGTGACTGAAATGTATCGGGGAAATGAAGAGCTTGTCCGTGCGGAAAGTCTTCAACGAGGGCTCCAACGAGGGCTCCAACAGGGTGAAGAAATAACCTCACTCAAGTGGTTTTTGCGTGGACGCTTAGAATTTACCGATCTCGCCGAAGAATTGGGAGAGCAAAAAGCATTGCTCGTTCAGCAAAACGCTGAAAACTTTAGAAGTGCCATGGAAAAAGGGACTCCCTTGGCGAAACTATTAGAACAGTTAGATGAAAAGAGGTGAGGGATGAGAGCACAGCCATCCCAAGTACCAAATAATACGGAGCCAAAACCTCAATGCCATATCGTGCCGGCAGAGGTGTAGGCGATTTATCGCCTATTATTGTCCAGAAATAGGCGATAAATCGCCTACTACGAACGCGCCTTATCAGGAGTGCAAGGCGTACCTTGCACGGTTTTTTTATATAATACAGGGACAAATTTAATACAAAGGTACCAAAATGACACTGAGAACATGTTTATTGCCTAAATTACTACTAGCCGCCAGCGTGTTGCTGATTATATCCCCATGCGCGTGGGCTGAGCGCGGAACCGTCCTCTTCCCCAAAAAGACGGATGCATATCACCCCGAAAAACGAGTCGCCTTGGTGATTGGCAACAGCAATTATCAGGAAAAGCCGTTGCCAAATGCCGTTAACGATGCCAAAGACATGGCCCAAGC
>LUTY01002881.1 GCA_001640045.1 Candidatus Thiomargarita nelsonii
CAGCTATAGAATTATTTATCTTTGACCCCTTAATTTCTCATACTCTATCTGGGCTTCGGTAATTCTATCGCCAAATTGAGGTACGTTAATCTGTCCTCTTTGGGACCGATTGAACGGGCCCCTTTTCTTTTGGCGTATTGGGTTAAGACGATGTAATTCGTCGTGACAGTGCTTATGCAATAGTGTCAAGTTTTTATATTTGTCCTCGCCACCTTGACTCCGATAGGCTTTATGGTGGACATGCATTAAGTCCTCGCTTGTAAAACTTCCACCACAATGCGGACATTTACCCCCTTGACGTTTTAACATTTTCGCCTTGGACGGCGTGATGTTGTCATACCCATTGGACAATCTTTCTGCCCAATAGGCTGTGTCACCATCATAATAAGACCTATCATAACCAACTCTTGTGTAACTTCCGGTTCTTTCTTTGTGTTGCGTGTACAGTTTTATTGTTTTACCTGTCTTTTCATCCTTAAATATCCATTTTCGATTGCCAACTCTGCCAAAATATTTGTCAGCTATCCAATGTTTATTCTTCTTCGGATGCCTTCTACATGCCCATTGATATAACCGTTTCCATAGGAACATATCCAGTTTTCCGAAAGCTTCACTGGATTGGACCGTTTTGTAATAATTTGCCCAGCCAGTTATCTTTGGTTGTATTATTGCAATCAACTTCGCCGGTGTCACACTTTTCAGTTTGCCAATGGTATCACTGATTTCTTTCCAGTGTCCATGTAGCTTTTCTTTTGTTGGTTCAACTCTCAATACATGCGTTGCGTTGGCACGATTCTGTTCAGTCTTTGTGCCATTCAGTAGTTTAAGCCTATATGTGCCTTTAATTCTATTCTCATAATGCCTGATGTGATGACCAAGAAAATTAAAACCCTCTGTTGAATGCACTATCTGCGTTTTTTCTTCAGATAACTCTAATCCTCGTACCTTCAACCATTCACTAATATATTTTTTGGATTCCTCAATGACCTCTTTGTCCTCATGGATTACAACAAAGTCATCGGCGTATCTGACTACATCTATTTTCAGATTTCTTCTATATTTATATTCTTTGTTAGTCTTCTTGTTTTTTTCCAGACTAACCGTTGTTACGCCGATTTTCTTTTTCCAACCTTTTATCCCGCGTAAGTGTTCAATCAGGTCAGATTCCATTTTGTCGAGAACAATATTGGCTAATAGTGGAGATATTGCGCCACCTTGCGGCGTGCCCATTTCTGTTGCATGAGTTTCTTTTTCATACAAATATCCAGCTTTTAGCCACTGTCTTACTATTGGTCTCCAATGTGCGTCAATTTGCTTTAGCAAGAATTTATGGTCGATATTGTCAAAACATCCTTTAATGTCCGCGTCCAGAACCCATTTTTGCTTTGTGAGTAGATTTGCCGCAATTTTATCAATGGCGTCGTGTGTGCCCATTGCGGGTCTAAACCCATAACTGCATGATTCAAACAAAGCTTCGTAATCTGGTTCTATTGCTAGCTTCACGGATGCTTGTAATGCTCTATCCTTTATAGTCGGAATTCCTAAGGGCCTCATTTTACCGTTTGCCTTTGGTATCATTACCCGTTTGGCAGGTGATGCTCGATAATCGTCCCATCCCGTTCTAATTGTGTCCAGAACATCTTCGACCAACTCTAGTTTCTTCTTAGGCGTGTTGGCTTTCCTAAAATCTATTCCGGCAGTGCGCTTTCCCTTATTATCGGTTGTAACTCTACGCACTCCGTACAACGCTGCACTTGATGAGAATTGTAATAGTCTCATTAAGTTTCTTGCACGTCTGTACTTACCCAACTTCGCTGCCTTATAAATTCGCTTTTGCAAATTGAACACCACTTTTCGCACTTTCCGCCATATAATCTTATCCCAATCCCAATCCTTAATTACCGCATCCACGCTTTTGCGTGATAAATCTAACGGTAAGTTTGCACCAAGATTAGTGTCCAACCATATCGCATAATTGTTTGCCAGTTTTGCGTTCATAGTTAACCTTTCGGTCTCTGTCCCTAGTCCGGTTACCCAGACATTTGTTTTTTTCGTAAATT
>LUTY01002882.1 GCA_001640045.1 Candidatus Thiomargarita nelsonii
CAGGACGCTTGGCAACCCAAATTGGCAGCCATTTATTGCATCAACCGCAAGGCGGTAAAGGTATTTTATTGGGAGGAGTCACTGCCAGTGCCCGGGGCAAACTGGTGGTCCTTGGTGCTGGTGCGGCAGGTAGTCAAGCGACTCGTGTTGCTACCGCTTTAGGTGCGAATGTGATTGTGTTTGATAAACGTTGGGACCGTTTGTTTCAACCTGGCATTCGCTACGAAAAGATCATGAGCGCTTTCGGTGGACATGCCGAATTTGTCGAATACCCTGAACAATTAATACCTGCCCTAAAACGCGGGCTCGCCTCCGGTTTACCTGCTTGTATTAATGTACGAGTTGATCCATTTACCCCCTATCCACAACAATAGGTTAGCCGTGATAAATTCGATAGCATTATCGCCGAAAAAGCGCGTACTTTTGGCACTCAAGCTTAAACAACAAGTTAGAAAACAGCTCGCTAAACAAACCATTCCTCGCCGAGCAATTAGCGTATTCACGCCTCTATCTTTTGCACAACAAAGGATTTGGTTTCAACAACAAGCCGTCCCGACGAGCCCGGTACTTTGCATCATATTGTGGCTGATGGCTGGTCTATAGGTATTTTGCATCCTGAACTCAACGCGCTATACCGTTCCTTTAAAACCGGCGAATTTCACCCTTTGCCTGATATTCCCATTCAATATAGCGATTACGTGTTCTGGCAACACGAGCAAATGCAAAACGATGCCATGGTAGAACACCTTAGCTACTGGAAACGACAACTTGCCCACGCTTGAGTTACCGACGGTTCGACCACGCCCCTCCAGACAAAGCCACCGGGGTGATCGAGAGATATTCCAAGTAGAGGCTCGAGTCAGCAACCAGCTCAGACACCTTAGTCAACGGGAAGGTGCCACACTTTTTATGACTCTCCTAGCTGCATTTAAGATATTGTTATATCACTACACCCTACAAGCAGACGTGGTGGTAGGTACACCAATAGCCAGCCGCAAGCCAGCAGAGCTAGAACCTTTAATCGGCTTATTTGTTAACACCTTGGTACTGCGTACCGATATCAGTGGCAACCCAAGCTTCCGCGAACGGCTTGGACGAGTCAAAAACGTGGCCCTGATGGCATATACGCGACAGGACATGCCGTTTGCAAAGCTAGTGGAGGAATTCCAACGGCATCATGAAACTCGTCGGCACCCGTTATTCCAGGTGTTTTTCCAGCTACAGAATACGCCTGCCTAAAGCTTGGCATTGCCTGGTGTGCAAGTCAGCCCGTTCAATGCCGGTAATGACACTGCAAAATTCGAACTGACAGTCTCCATGATCGACACCCATGAGGACTTAAAGGGAATGTTTGAGTACAGTACAGATTGGTTTGATAGTACTACTATACGCGGTCTGGTTGATCATTTTCAGGTTTTATTAACTCGTATCGCGGCTGAGCCGGACCAACGTATTCATCAACTAAACCTTTCGCTAGGATTATTACAAGTCCTCGGCAAGAAGTCGTTGCGCTTCATCCTCCGATAGCCCTTCCAATTCAGCTAACAGCTCAGCCATCTCATCAGGCGCCACCGTCAATGGCTGTGTGATTCTCTCCGCCAAACCAGCGACCGTCGGTGTTTCAAACAAGCTACGCAGGGGAAGTTCCACCGCGAAAGCCTCGCTGAGACGGGAGATAACTTGCGTCGCCAGCAGAGAGTGTCCCCCCAACTCAAAAAAATTGTCGTGAATGCCAACTTGCTCCAGATGAAGGACTTCAGCCAACAGGATCGAAATTTGCACGTAATATGCCTTTGCTAGGAGATGCTTTTTTGATCTCGGCGATGACGGCGGGTACTTGTGCATTCATTGCCTCGATAAACCCACGCGGCGGTGGGCTGTTGGCAGCCCGTTGACTGAGGGTAGAGATAGAAATCTGTTTAGAACGTGCTTCTATTTCTTCCACTTTGCGTTGGAGAATCTGTTTTAAAATATTAGGGATTTTGTTCATATCAGTTGATTGTGTAGCTTTTTGGCCCAGACCTCAGAGGTTTTGAAAACCTCTGAGGTCTTTATCGCT
>LUTY01002883.1 GCA_001640045.1 Candidatus Thiomargarita nelsonii
TACTCGTTTTCCCCAGCCGATATGCGAGGTCGATTTCACAGCTAATAGGTTAGCGAAAACCACCGGCATCAAGGCCATACTTCCTGCCCTGGTATGACGGCTTAATTCACGAATCACCTGCACCCCACTAAAGTAACGATGGTCTAAATCTTGCCACAGTTGAGTTTGTAT
This sequence comes from Candidatus Thiomargarita nelsonii, assembly GCA_001640045.1. Lineage (GTDB taxonomy): Bacteria > Pseudomonadota > Gammaproteobacteria > Beggiatoales > Beggiatoaceae > Thiomargarita > Thiomargarita nelsonii_A. Next base: position 172 of record LUTY01002883.1, read on the forward strand.
CTGCTTAGCTCGCTGGATGAAACTTGTCTCATTTCGGTTATTGATTTCGGTTAACATCACCGAGGTAAAATCGCCGATCACCTGATTAACTTGTGGGTGCAACGGCAAGCGGTGAAAAGAGGGTTGGCTCAGCGTAAAATGAGGATTTGTGCTCCATAAGGTTAACACTTCCGCATAAACAGCCAACAATAACGCTGATGGCTGTAGCTCATGTTCTGCCGCTTTTGTTTTTACTGCTTTCCATAATGGTGCCTCCAACCGCTTTTCAATTCCTTGAAATTGGGGAACTTTAATAAAACGCAGTTCTTGGACCAAAGGTAGTTTAGGGGCAGAAGGTAAACTATCTAAACGGTTTAGCCAATAGCTCTTGGAAGCTTTATACAAAGTGGAACTTTCTTCATAAGCTTTGGCCGTCACCATATAATCCCGAAAAGTGAGTTCAAGAGGGGCTAATTCCTTCTCAGGATGATGATATAATTCGGCCCATTCATTCAAAATCAGCTCTATGCTCCAAGCATCAACCACTATCATATCAATGCAGAAGTGTAGAAACACCCCATCAGGCATCCGTGTCACCCGAATATCAAACAACGGCCACTCATCCGCTTGATAAATATGCCCAAGCATGTTTTGTCGAATCTCTGCTAATCGTTGCTGAACTGTTTCGGTCTGATGCAAATCAAGCACTGAAATCTGATAGGTTGGCATTTCAACCAACACCCGCTGTTGTCCGTTCGGCTGTATTACGGTTCGCAACATCGGATGAGCAGCCATCACCTTTTGCCATGCATCACTTAGACGGGCAACATCCAAATCAGGTAACTGCCATTCTTGATACACCTGCGTTGCCAAATTCCCTAGTTCAATATGGCTCTGGCGACCAATCCAATAGGCTTGTTGAATGTCGCTTAAAGGAAATGGCTCATACTGTGCCGCTAAATCGGGGGTGACTTGGGGTAACTGTTCAGCAAGTGTAAGCTCTTGCTTCATTTTCAAAAAAGCAATCAGATCAGCTTTATTATCTCTAATCTCTTGTTTTAATGAGTCAGTTAGAATCCCTTTGGGAGACCGATAGCGTAGTTTATACTCTTCTACCCACAAATTGATATCTTGTTGATTTAGCCTGTCTAATAAGGCTTCAATATGCTTCATAATTCTCCCACTTCATAATCATTATCGGGCTGTTGATTTTGCTTGGTTTTAAAACGGAGCATTTCCAACAAAGTTTGGCTTAATTTGGAAACGGTTGGGTATTTTAAAATGGTTGTGGCAGTTACAGAAATACCAGTATCAGCGGTTAAATGATTAGTCAACTGAATCGACATCAGCGAATCCATGCCCAAATCAAAAAAGTTTTGTTCGTCGGCTGGAACAATTCCTAAGATGGGTTCAATCTTAGATTTGATATGGTTATGCAATATCTCATACTGTTCCTTAGCCGAAGCTTGGCTGAACTGTTGTTGTAAGGTCAATTGGCTAGTGGTTGATTTGGGCTTTATCAGTTCCGACAATACTGGAAACCCAGTGAGTGAGGGTAACTTTTGGCTGAATTTCTGCCATTGGTTTGGAATAACCCCAACCTGCGGTATATCCTGTCCCAACAACGATCCCAATAGCTCAAGACCCTGTTGCGGTGTGATAGCTTCATCCTCTTTTGCCATCAATTCTTTTGCCATGCCAACCTCAGACCAGCCGCCCCAATTAATGCATAAGGCTGGTAAGCCCATTTTTTTCCGCTGATACATCAAAGCATCCATAAAAGCATTGGCTGAAGCATAGTTTGCTTGCCCACCGTTCCCTAACAACGATGATTGTGAGGAGAAACAAACAAAGAAATCAACTGGTATTCCTTGAGTGTATTGATGTAAATACCAACTCCCCTGTACTT
>LUTY01002884.1 GCA_001640045.1 Candidatus Thiomargarita nelsonii
AACTACGCAGCTCTGAGGTTTTAGGATAGTCTCTTAAGCTTTTTTCCAAATTTCTTAAGTTATAACTATTTACCGATAAAGGCTTTTCTTCTTTTGCAAACTTTATGGCTATTTCGTACAATTTGGAAGCGTATTTCAAGTCTCGACATTTGGCACTTATTGCATCGGTTTCAGTATTGGTATGGTGCTTCATATGAATATATGCTTCCGCATATCCTAATAATGCTTTTGTTGAAGGTTTGTACAGTATAGATTCCCCATAAAGTTTAGCCGCCGCTCCCCATTTCAATTTGGCTACATGTTGCTCAGCATCAATTAACAATAATTGTGCCATTTGAGTCTCTTCTGAACTGGCTTGTGTATATCTCATTTTGAGTTTATTCAGCTCTAAAATATCTTCTTGAGACAATAAGCCTTTTGACTCGTTATTGGTACAAGCGATAAAGAGACATAATAATGTTAGGAGTATCCCGTTATGAATTTTTGTGCTAATTGCCATGTTACACAATCTCAATTGTTCCAACGCTAAGACTATCACCTTTACGGCTATTAATGAGATAATTATAAATTTTTGTCCATTCCCCGATATCTTTAACCGTTACACAGCCAGCAGAAATATTGCCTGGATGTAAAAAGCGATCACCTGAATGACCAATACGAAACCAAGTTGTTGCAAAAAGTGATTTGCCTAAATATCTTCCCCCTAAAGAATGATTTTCATAAGGAATTTCAATATCATAAGTTCCTTTAGGTATGGGATTCCTTGGTTCAGTAAAGGTTTCAGCAGTAACTTCCGGTTGTGACCAAAAAATCCAGTACGATTTTTCACCAAACCATAATTGCTTTTTAGCAATGTCAAAATGAATTTTAGCAGGTCCCTTATGGATGGCTGAGCCTAAATAAGATTGAGTGCCGTTACGGCGGACACTTGCTATCTTACCCTTATAACGGCCTTCTAATATCCGAAAGTAGTCTCTCCCCTTTTCTCTACCACCTTTAGGGCGAAAAAGATCTACCTTGAGATACTTTGGAAGAGGGGGATAGGTAGAACCATTTTTATGTCTAACAATCAACCATCCATGTTTATCAGTGTTTATAACGTATTTTATCGCCATTATTTAAATTCCTTGTATACTTAAGTAGGCCATAAACTAAACTTTTATGTCATTTCGACCAGCGGGAGAAATCTATAGCCGCCCAAGATTTCTCCCACTGGTAAGATTTCTCCCGCTGGTCGAAATGACAGACAAAAGTGCAAAAAATGACAAAAGTGCAAAAAATTGTACCCGTGCTAAGTATAGTAAATTATATCAAGGTGCGTAGGACGCACCCTACGCTTGCTTTCTGTTAAAATTTTGGCCTCAAAATTTAAGGCTTCCCATTAATAACTATGGACTCTTGTAATCAGCAACATCATTTTGCCGTCTTTGGCGACATTCATGGCCGAATTGCCCTCATGTACACACTGGCATTCCTGTGGCAAAACGAGTCTGGCATCAAATTATCAGGCTTACTACAAGTCGGCGATATGGGCGCATTCCCAAATCCTTTTAAGCTAGATGATGCCACTCAAAAATACGCCCAAATCGATCCCGATGAACTAGGATTTCACAAATTCTGCACTCAAAGTGAAGAGGGTGAATTTTATCTGGCTCGCCAAAATACGCCGAAAACGATCTTTATCAGGGGTAATCACGAAGACTTTGATTATCTTGGCTCGTTTTCTCGACCAAAAACACTCGACCCTTGGCAACGCTTACACTTTATTCCAGACGGTCAACAAATCACGCTTTTCAAGCATTCAGAACGCATAACTATCGGTGGTTTTGGAGGTATTTCGCCCTCAACAGAGCATCGAGCGCGTGGCAAAAAAGCACGCCAAAAATATCGCAAAGCACATCGACAAGTCAGTATTGATCGCCGTTTTTTCAGCGAACTTAAAGCCAAATCAGCTTTTAATAAATCTGAAAAAATTGATATTTTAATGACTCACGCAGGCCCGCAATGTCCTGACTTACAAACTGGCTCTATATACCTAACAGAACTGGCAAAACGGAT
>LUTY01002896.1 GCA_001640045.1 Candidatus Thiomargarita nelsonii
CATCTCCAAAATCATACCTTCATCAGGAATGGGCTTAAGTCGATTGACGACAAGCTTATCCAGTCCAAAGTGGGGAATAAAACGTTCCCATAAGACAGAAACATAGGCATCCGCTTCCGTGGTCATTAACCACGCATTAATAGCGGCAACAATATCTGGATCTTGGTGGGACAAGAAAATGTAACGAAGTTTTCCGCCCCCCAGGCAGTTTGTCAACGTTGCTGCCACCTTATTGAAGATCTTGTGCCCACCTGGATCCAAAATCATACCTTCACCATCATGAATGATAAGGTGCTGATTAGCCTGAACTGCCGTTTTAGTCCCGAAATCTTCAAGCAAGATATTTTTATGATTGCCATTATCAAAAAGTACTGTTGAACTCATCATCGCCTCCTTACAGAATCTTTGAAATTTTCGCCACCGCCCCATCTATCTTCATCAGGAGCATACCAAGTGTATTTCCCTTATGTGCCAATACCACTATAAAGGTGTTTGTTGTTGCCTTGCTTACGTTCGAATAACCATTTTCGCTCTGGATGATGAGCCGCTCCATATTCCCCTGTTGAAGTTCTGTGACAGCACGATGACCCAATTGAATCAGCAAGGCAACCACCCCCCCCCCCGATACTGTTCTGATCGACATTTGGCGGAAGTGCGCTTGCCAACAATAAGCCATCTTCTGAAACCAATGCCCCGCTTCAATCTCTGAAATGTCTAATTGTAAATCTCTCAAAGTGCTATTCAGTTTATCAATGCGTGATGCCATTTTCATCCTCCTCTGACATTTATTTAAGATCTACGGGGTTGCCAAAACCCCGCCGGGCTGGTCAAAAGATTTGACATAAAATGACCAAAACGGCCGATATTTTGGGTGACCTGCACTATAAGTGGCAACTTAAATTTTTCAATCTTATCACAAAATAAAGTGCTATCAATCAAGTTTTTTTAGTCTGCCAGATCATGCCAAAAATAGATTAAGCCTGTTTTGTGAGACAGAAAACCAATAAATACTGTCCGTGTCGTCACTATTGATATGGAATTCTTGTCATTATAAATTTTGCCATCATTATATTAGATTTTGGGTATGGACAAATAGCTCATTCAGACTGAGCGATAAAAGATTTTGTTTGGTTTATTAGTTTATCCCAGTAATGCTTTACTTAACTTTTATAAATTGTTATTATAACAAGATTTAAGTGGGATATTTAAGTGGGACAACACGCTTTCCAATTCCTAGCACAATAAGCATTAATGAACTAATGGGAGAAATAAATGCGTTAGTTCCAAAATCTCAACCCATTTTAAAAACCAGATTCGCCTTATGGAGATCAAAAAAGCTTGAAGGTATCGGCTGGATAAGTTTATGAATAAACCGTTGAATGAAACCGTGTTGGCTTACCATGAGCGTACAAAGCATCATTTTGATCGCTATGCGAGAGGACCAGCCCATATTAATTGGAATGCACAACCTGATGCTTTTCGTCGCTATGCAGGGGCAGCGCGTTTTGAATTACCACTGGTAGCCGATACACTAGCAAGTACTTACGTCGATTTATATCAACCTGGGGCCATCGCACCGCAGCCAATGACTTTAAACAACGTGGCAGCCTTGTTAGAATTATCTTTAGGTATATCAGCTTGGAAACAATACGGGGACAATCGTTGGGCCTTGCGCTGCAATCCATCTAGTGGTAATTTGCACCCGACAGAGGGCTATCTCGTACTACCTAATATGACTGATATGCCTGCGGGCGTTTATCACTATCTCAGTCACGACCATGTTTTAGAGCAACGTGGCATTTTCAAACAGAAAGGGACAGAAATCCTTGAAGCGGCCTTGTCCAGTGGCCGTTTTTTGATCGGATTGACTTCAATTCCTTGGCGCGAAGCCTGGAAATATGGCGAGAGAGGCTTTCGTTACTGTCAGCATGACATTGGACATGCTATCGCTGCGCTCCGTTATGCCGCTGCCACTTTAGGCTGGAAGGTGCAACTCTTAGATAATTGGGCGGATACGGAAATTAGTCTCACGCTAGGTTTGGAGCAACACGAAGATTTCGACAGTACTGAGCGTGAAATGCCAGAAGTGATGTTGTGTATTAATGCCCAAAACGACATTCTCCCTTATTCAAGGGGACTCACAGGACGTTTGTTAGGAAATTCAATCGTGCCAGCGATAACAGATATAAGATGGGTCGGTAAAGCGAATGTATTAGATCCCCATCACCACTATGAATGGCCTATCATTGATACTGTGCTTGATGCAACCGTTAAGCCAGCCACAGAGGAAACGAATTGGACAGCACCGCCGTTGCCACCGCTATTGCCTATCGAGTGTAAAAGCCGTGCTGCTGATCTGATTCGTCAACGTCGTAGTGCCCAACGATTTGAGACTATAACACCGCTCAGTCTCAAAGGATTTTATCGTTTACTCGATAGCACGTTGCCGCGCAACGGTGCAACTCCTTGGGATGTTTTCCCCCATCTGCCACGTATTCATTTAATTTTATTTGTGCATAAAGTCGCAGGTTTATCGCCGGGCTTATATATCCTGCTACGACGCGATGGCATTGAGGACAATCTACGTGCTGCCTTGCAGCATGAACACTTTCTGTGGAGCAAACCAAAAAAATGTCCAGAATATTTACACTTTTATCAATTAGTTCAGGGTGAGGCCCAAAATGTCGCTCTACAAATTTCCTGTCATCAAGAGATCGCTGCTGACAGTGCTTTTAGTCTAGGCATGTTAGCAGAATTTGAGGCTAGCTTGAAAAAAGGACCTTGGGGCTATAGACAATTATTTTGGGAAGCCGGCATTGTGGGACAAGTCTTATATTTGGAAGCCGAAGCCCTTGGGGTTCGGGGCACCGGTATTGGGTGCTATTTTGATGATGCTGTTCATAGCCTACTAGGCTTAACCGGCACTCGTTATCAAAGCATGTATCATTTTACCATCGGTACACCACTACATGATAAGCGTCTCCAAACTTTACCTCCTTACGCGCATTTACAAAACAGGGAATGACGAATAAATAAATGTAGGGTGGATTAGCGGAGCGTAATCCACCTTTTTCTTCGTTTGGTGACCGATATATCGATATCAAGGTATTTTAAAACGTTTTATCGGCATTAGGTGCCCAGTTCTCAAGCCCCTTTTCCGACTCATTTTCCCAGCTAAAACTTCGACGATGCATCGGCTCATCTTCCCAGTTGAAGTTTCGAGGAGGCATCGGCTCAGAATGCCAGTTAAAGCTTTCATGATGCTTTGGCTCATGTTGCCAACTAAAGCTTCGACGAGACCTCGGCTCATATTGCCAGCTAAAGCTTCGACGCTCTGGCTTACGGCGATCAGTGACTTGATAGTTTGGGTTTATATCATTATTTTCAGTGTTAGATGCCATAGTTATAAAGGACTCATTAAGTTATGAAAAAACAAATATTTACACTTATCATCACGCTACTTGCATTAGTTGCTCATGCCGAAACCATCAAAATTGGTGCAGGTATTTCTGATGGAGAATACGCCAATATCATTGTCCCTGCTATCAATGATGCGTTGCAGGAATATGGCTATACAGCCCTTGCCGAAACCTCGGCTGGCACTCAAGAAGACATCGACAAAGTTATATCGGGACAAATTGTCGCAACCTTGAGTCAGCTTGATGTAGCTGCGCTTAATATGACGGCTGAAAAAGATCCCAATGAAAATTTGCTTTTGCTCTGGGGCAGAATTGCGCCAAAAGCTCTCTTTTGCGTGGCCCATCGGGGCGGTAATGTCGCAAGTTATGATGACCTCACGGATGAAGAGCAGGAGACACCCCTCAAAGTGTCTGTGGGAGATGAAAAGGGTGGCACCGCTCTCACTTTCCAATATCTGATGAAACTCGATCCGAAATTAAAGAATATCACATTTTACCATAAAGGGAAAACGAGAGTCGAAATCAATCGCCTTATTTCTGGGCGTCGGGATTTAGTCTGTTTTTTGACGATGCCAGATCCTAAAAATGAACTCATTAGGGGGGTTATGGAACATGATGAGCTTTTTTTTATAAACATTGATAACCCCGCTTTTGATCAAGTTAAAATTGGAACAAACCGCATTTATGAGATCGTGGAAATCCCAGTAACCTGTGGTTTTTTGGGTTTTAACCAAGAAAAGGTTAAGACGATTCAAAGCTGGGTAACTATGGTTGTTAATGAAGATAAGATAGATGAAAGCTTATTGGATGCGCTATCAACAGTCGTGATGAAACCTGATTTGTTAGAGGGAAATACACTGATGGCTAAAGCGAAACGACTGTTTAATAATGTCTTGACTCGTATTAAAGAATGGATGGATTAGGAGAAAAAATTCAGGTATAAAAGGTCGGATCGTCCAAGATAAATCTGGCCGATTCCAAAATACCCTAAAACTAGGTACTTACACACTCTTTCAACAACTGGAGAAAATGATGAAACAATTATTGACTGTCATAATGTTTGTTTTTTTTAGCCTCACCGTGCTAGCTGAGGTGCAAACTCAGGAAATCACGTATAAGGTTGGTAATAATGAATTCACCGGCTATCTGGCTTACGATGACGCGATTTCTGGCAAACGTCCTGGGATTATCGTGGTGCATGAATGGTGGGGGCACAATGACTATGCCCGCAAACGGGCCAAAATGTTGGCCGAATTGGGTTACACCG
>LUTY01002886.1 GCA_001640045.1 Candidatus Thiomargarita nelsonii
GTCGATGCCGCATTACTATCACGGGCACAAATTCACCGTTATCCACATAACGATATCTTGGAACACTTAACAAGGGGTTGACAGGATTTTAAACTTAGGTTAATATGCCCCCGCTTTCTAAGATGTGCTCTCAAAAAAAGCCGGGGTGGCGAAACTGGTAGACGCGCTGGATTCAAAATCCAGTGGTGGCGACACCGTGTCGGTTCGAGTCCGACCCTCGGTACCAACCTAATGAGACGACGGGAACAAATGTTCGCTTAATCTCACCCTCAAGTGCTCTTGTTCAAATAACCTCATACCAACGGATGTTTCATTATGTTTATTGAATATACCTTTACCATGAACGATGGAAAGGTTTTACGCTACAAAGTGGAATTTGAGAGAACTCGTCAGCCTATTTTAAACAAGAATCTATATCCTAGTTGGACTCAATTAGATTTTCACCAGTGTTCCAATTGCCCCTTAAAAATTGAAGAATATTCACATTGCCCCGTCGCTATTGATGCCCATGAAATTGTCTTGGAATTTGCTGAGGTTCTCTCATGTAATGAGGCAGATATTCATGTGAAAACGCCTGAAAGAGAATATTTTAAACATACTGATGCACAAACCGGTTTAAGAGCCTTGATTGGTTTTGTAATGGCAACCAGTAACTGTCCCATTTTGCGCCCCTTGCGTGCCATAGCTTATTATCATTTGCCATTTGCCTCCCTTAATGAAACCGTATATCGTGTCACTTCCTCCTACTTGTTACACCAATATTTTGTATACCAAAAAGGTGGCAGAATCGATTTAGAGTTTGAAGGCTTAAAACAACATTTTAAAGAACTACAAACTTTGAATTATCATTTTTCGGATCGCATTCGTGCGGCTTGTGAGGCAGATGCCAATTTGAACGTTTTGGCAACTTTGTTTACGATCTCTTCTATGTTATCACTTTCTTTGGAAAAACATTTAAAAGAAATTGAGCATTTATTTGATTAACTTAGGCAAATCGCTTGGGCGAGCTGTGGAATATCCTGAGAACCCAAATAAGGCATTTGTGCCAATAAAGGTACTTCTAAACGTTCAGACAAGCTATCAATAGACGCTTGCCCATCAAAATCAGAATCAATCGGATTCGCTATCCAACCCGCCAAAGTGCAGCCATCACCTATAATCGTCTCCGCACTCAACAAGGCATGATTAATACAGCCCAAACGTAATCCAACCACCAAAATCACTGGCACATCCATCGCCAGCACCATATCTTTTAAACTTTGTCTCGCATTCATCGGCACACGCCAACCGCCCACCCCTTCTATCACCACACTATCAACCTGCGCTGCTAATTGCTGATATTTTTTGATAATATTTTCTAAATCAATGGATTGTCGAACTTGAGCCGCCGCTAAATGGGGTGCGATGGGCGGTGCAAAGGCATAAGGATTGATCCAATCATAAGGCACATCCAAGCCACTTAATTCTAAAATTTGTTGAGCGTCGCTATTTCTCAAACCGGCAACTGTTTGGTAACAACCCGCTGCAATCGGTTTCATACCTGCAACCCGTAAACCTTGATTTTTAAGATGTTGAATTAATGCTAAAGTACACCAGGTTTTACCTATTTCGGTGTCGGTACCTGTGATAAACCAAGACTGATTCATTATATTTATTCCTTCCAAGATAAATCTGGCAGATTCCTATTTAGATTATATGCACACCTATCTCAAATCCCTCCTAGAACAACGCCAACAAGCCAGCCTCTATCGTACTCGTCTGACACACGACAGCCCCCAAACGCCAAGCTTAGTGATAGATGGACAAACTTATTTAAGCTTTTGCAGCAATGATTATCTGGGCTTAGCCAATCATCCTGCACTAAAAAAGACTTTGCAACAAGGCGCACAAGAATATGGTGTAGGCAGTGGCGCGTCGCATTTAGTCACTGGACATACACAGGCACATCATGCGCTTGAAAAAGCATTAGCCGCCTACACCAGGCGCGAGAGTGCCTTATTATTTTCAACCGGCTACATGGCAAATCTTGGTGCCATCACAACTTTAGTCAAGCGACAT
>LUTY01002887.1 GCA_001640045.1 Candidatus Thiomargarita nelsonii
CGCCGCGCACATTGCGCGTTTCTGGATGAGATTGAACGGGTAATACATCGACAAACGGTTCATTTTGATAACGTTGTATAAATAATGTTTGTATTTCTTCTAAACTGATGTCGCGCACCGTGCTGGCGTACAAAGTGGCTTCAATTCCACGTATCATCGGTACTAAATGGGGTACAAAGGTTAAATCCACTGCCGTATAAGCATTTAATCCTTGACAAATTTCTGGCCAATGGCGGTGCCCTGAGACATTATAGGCTTTAAAACTTTCTCCCGCTTCACCCATCAAAGTTGCCACATTGGCTTTACGACCCGCTCCACTGACTCCCGATTTTGCATCCGCTATCAAGTGTTGTGGATCAATGACTCCAGCTTCTAATAAGGGTAAAAATCCCAATTGCACTGCCGTTGGATAACAACCGGGATTTGCAACTAAACGCGCTTTGGCAATTTCCGCTCGATTGACTTCAGGCAAGCCATATACAGCTTCCTCAAGCAAGTGGGGACAGGCATGTTCCATACCATACCATTGTTCCCAAACGGCGATATCTTTAAGGCGAAAATCGGCCGCTAAATCAATAACTTTTATACCCGCATTGAGTAACTCGGGTACGCTTTGCATAGCCGTACCATTCGGTGTGGCAAAAAAGACGAGTTCACAGTCAGTGAATTTTTCTTGTGCCGGATCTGTAAATGCTAAATCGAAGTGTCCCCGCAAATTGGGGAATAAATCGGCCACCTGTGTCCCGGCTTTAGCACGAGATGTGACGGTTTGCACTTGCACTTGTGGATGTTGTGCTAATAAACGCAATAATTCGACACCAGTGTAACCCGTGCCGCCTACGATTCCTACTTTTATCATGGTTTTTTTTGTTGCAAGGTATGCCTTGCACTCCTGAGAAAATGTGCTTAATCTGCTAGTCCCGGATTACTTTCAACATTGAGCAAAGTCGGCATGTTAAGTTTGTCTATTCTGGCGGTTTTGCGATCCCGTAAATAGTCAGCGACGATTTCCCAGATGGGTTCACCCGAAGATGGGTTGCCAACTGTTGCCCAGCCCGCCACTTTGTATTGTTTGTTCATGTCTATGGCAGTGCCATCATCCAAAGTCATGTTGCTGATGCGCCTACCAAAGGATTGAGTGGGATCGCAAACATAATTCATCCCACCGACTCGCACCATGTCGCCGCCTTGTTGGCGATAAGCGTCAGCATTAAAAAGGTTATCACACACATCTTCTAAAATTTCTTTGAGTGCTTGCCCCTTCATATTTCGCACATAAGTTTCAGGATAGGTGATACAGGTTTGACTTAAAACTTGTTCAAAAGTGATGTCCTGTCCTGGTAATACCGTTGTTCCCCACCGAAAGCCGGGAGAGAGTGCAATTTGTGCATCGCTTTGAACACGCAAGGCATCGCAAATCAATTGGTCAAATGTCCCATTAAAATTGCCGCGCCGATATAAGACTTGATCTGCCACTGCTAATTTTTCATTGAGTTTCTTGAGATAGGGCGCACGCACCTTATCAATATAGTTTTGCATGTCCTTATCTGCTTTTATGAGATTGGAAAAAACGGGCAGTAACCGATATTGGTAGTCATTGACTCGATCATTTGTGATGGCAAAATCGAGTACGCCAATAAATTTGCCATTAGAGCCAGCATTACAAACTAAGGTGACTCCGCCGCTATTTTTAACCTCAGTTGGGCGAGGTACGCCATCATGGGTGTGTCCTCCTAAAATGACATCTATACCACTCACCCTCGCTGCCATTTTTAGGTCAACATCCATGCCATTATGTGATAACAACACAACAACTGCCGGTTTTTCTTGATGACGAATGGTATTCACTAAGGCTTGTAAGTCGCGCTCACGAATCCCAAATGTCCAATCGGGAATAAATCGCGCTGGGTTTGCAATGGGAGTATAGGGAAAAGCTTGACCAATAATGACGACCCGTGTTCCCCCTAAATCGCGCACTGTATAAGGTTTAAAGGCTAAGCCGCTGTCTTCATCAAAGGCGGGCGCACCGTCAAATAAGGCTTCTTCTGTGAGAGAG
>LUTY01002888.1 GCA_001640045.1 Candidatus Thiomargarita nelsonii
CCAAGGTTAGTTATTTTGAGATATTATGCATTTTTTTGACTCAAATAAAAGCTCAATTTATGAAGGTGCTGAGTATAAAAGCGAAGTTTTAAAACTTCTAAAAGACTCCAGTGCCAGTATGGTAACCACTATGATTGATTATTATGGACTTGATAATTCCTTTCCGGGTAAAAGCGATACAAATGTTCCGAGCAATTTATATGAAAAAATACAATTTTTAGAAAACCGCTTTGGCAATGAAATAAAACACACAAAATTTTTTCCCTATTATCAATTACATGAATTTGAAACCTTATTGTTTTCGGATGAAGATGGTTTCGCATCGGTATTAAAAAAGACTGATGAAATACAAAGTATCTTTAGACATTTTACTAATCCCGAAGAGATAAATGATAATAGAGAAACCGCACCCTCAAAGAGAATATTAAAAATCTATCCTAAATACCAAAAGGTAACAGACGGAATAATAATATCCAAAAAAATAGGTATTGAAAAAATGAGACAAAAATGCGTTCATTTTAATGATTGGATAAGCTCTATGGAAAAAATAAAGATATCATAGTACCTGAAGATACAGATAAAATTTTTTCAATTTTACTTGGTATTTTGGGACAATAACGTGTATGGGGCAACCATAAAGGATTGCCCCTACATCATTCGTTTTTGTAGGTTTATCCTGTACTGAAATTAAAAAATTAAAAAAAAATTTGAAGATTGCGTAAAAATATGTTTTAATAACGCCCCAAAAATGACAACCAGACAAATCCGTTGTTACTGATAACTGATAACTGATAACTGAAAGCTCCCTTCGTCTAGTGGCCTAGGACGCCGCCCTCTCACGGCGTAAACAGGGGTTCGAGTCCCCTAGGGAGCGCCATTTTCATTTTAAATTCAAATATTTGACTTGTTCCCCCGTTATGAATTTTTGTAGCCATTGTGGATCGGCACGCTTAGTGCGTAAAGTGCCAGAGGGGGATAATTTGCCACGTCTTGTGTGTGAAGACTGTCACACTATCCATTACCAAAATCCTAAAGTCGTCACCGGTTGTCTGCCTGTCTGGGAAGATAAAATCCTCCTGTGTAAACGCGCCATTGAGCCACGCTATGGTTTATGGACGTTGCCGGCGGGATTTATGGAAAATAATGAGACGCTTGAGCAGGCGGCTGTCCGCGAAACATGGGAAGAAGCGAATGCAACTCTGGAGCAACTCAGTTTATATAGCGTGCTCAGTTTGCCCCATATTAGTCAGGTGTATATGATGTTTCGCGCCCAGTTGCGTGATTTAAGCTTTGCCCCCGGCACCGAAAGTTTGGAGGTACAACTTTTCAGTCAAAATGAAATTCCTTGGGATGATCTTGCATTTCCAGTGATACATCGTACTTTAACTCATTATTTTCAAGATCGTTTGACAGGCGATTTTCCGGTGCATGTAGGCGATATTATCCCGCATACATTGTCATCGAAGCGTAAAAATTAGTGTGCTAGGAATTTAAGTAGTACCTGCTTTAGATAATTGTTGTTTAACCGATGTCCCTCTCCCTCAACAATATAAATTTTTGATCGGCTGATAAGTGAAGAGATTTTCTTGGCAAGCAAGGGATCACAGCCATTATCTTTAGCCCCTGTGTGGATTTCTAAATAGCTTGGTATTGGAAATTTTTTCTGTTCAGCAAGTTGCAAAAGTTTTTTTGAGCGTGGGGGGCTTGATATGAATAGATTTTTTTTGTCTATCGCTTTACCAAGAACGGGCGATAATAATAAAATGCGACCAGGAAAAGGGGCTAATTCTACTAAGGCATGTAGGAGCAAGTAAGCACCATACGAGTCGCCAATTAAGTTCGATTGCTCATGCCAAAATTGGCATTTTAGATCATTTTTAATGATTTCAATTTGTTGTGGAAAGTGTAATCGGGCAAAATCAGATAATATCTCCCTGCCATAAACATCAATTCCCATCTCAACGAGAGAACTGCCGATAAATTCATTGAGTTTGTCACCTCTTCCCGGCAGAAAGTAAACTTTATTTACCATCATTAGCCCTCTACCTTTTAAGG
>LUTY01002889.1 GCA_001640045.1 Candidatus Thiomargarita nelsonii
AAATAGGATTTTTCACACCGCAAGATAAACGCTTGCTCCGTTTTTTTTTAAAGGCTCGATGGTTTAAATCCCTGTTTATATTAAATCCCTGTAGTTAGAGAATTTTTAGTCCGGCAAGAGCCGTTCCTCAATAAACGCTACAATCTGCTCTGGATGATTCATATCTAGCACAGGTAAATCCGTTGGCTCTGCCGGTGGCGCATCGCTGGCAATCGCAATGATTGAGGGATCAAAACGAAACCGGGGATGATTTAAACTCGGACGATGTACTTCAATTTTGGGAAAGCGTTCATGTTTAAAGCCTTCAACCAATATCAAGTCTAATTTGTTTTGATCTAAATGTGCTAATAGTTGTTCTAAATCAGGCTCCTCAGGTTTGTCGTCCATCTCTACCATCAAAGCCCACCGTTTGCGAGAAGCGACTAACATCTGGTCAGCACCGGCTTGACGGAGACGGTAGCTATCTTTGCCGGGGTGATCGATATCAAATTTTTTGTGGTGGGTATGTTTAATCATGCCAATGCGTAGGCCCTTAGCTTTGAGCAAAGGTAGGATTTTTAACAATAAAGTGGTTTTACCAGTGCCACTGTAGGCGACAAATCCTAAAATTGGAATTTTCGTCATTTAAGTTATCAGTTATCAGTTATCAACTTTAAAAGGGGCAAGGTCTTGTTACAAGAGACAAGATTAGGAGTCCAAACTTTAGTTTGGGCGGTTCTTTGAAAATCTTGGACACCCAAACTAAAGTTTGGACTCTTGAGTTTTACCCGATAAAATTAAATTGACAAGGTACTAGTACATCGTCAAGGTTGTTTTTATGGGTAATGTAGGGTGCGTCCTACGCACATTTTGAGATTTATTTGTGCGGAGTACGCACCCTACAATACCCATCAATTTCACATTGACAGAGTACTAGTGCAGGAGGGCGGACTTGATTTTTTTCTTGGCTAAATATTTAGAATCAGGATTGACATCTATAGTTTGTAATTTGGGTACTAATACTACATCCATATCTTCCATAGGAATAGTACCAAGCAATACTTCACTCTTTCCGGGTAACACCGCAGCATTACAGCTTGTCGTTCTGTTTTTAAAATTAATTATCACAGGACCAACGACCTCTACTTTTTGATAACTGCCATCTGCAAGTTCTGCCTCCATATTATCTACAACTGGCAAATCCAACTGATTTTTGATATGTTCATTAATACAAAGCATATATGCACCGCTATCTACCAAAGCAGTTACTGTCTCTTTTTTTATTTCATCTTTTTTTATATAACCTTTCCTTGCCAATTCTTTATCACCGGCACTTACTAATTCTATATCTGCATAAATTAATCCCATCTTCTTGTTCCTGTTTTTTTAACAATTTCAGGTATTTACAAGATAAATCTTGTACTGCGATACTCAAGGCAGTACCGCCTACTGTCGCGCCCAAAAAGGCACGGCGAGACGGGTCAAATTTGTTGTGGGTACTCATTCAATATTTTCTCCTGAGTGCTTTATTTTCTAAACGCTTGAACTTCTGAATCAATAAATTGTTCAATAAAATCAGCCGCTAAACTATAGTAGGGTGCTGGTTTAGCTGCGCGTAAGGCCGCTGTGAACTGCGGTGTCCAGCGGGCCAGATGCTGTTCCAACAGTTGTTGTTGTGTCTGCTGTGTATCTTCCTGGCTGGCAAGATATGCCATAAATTCCAGTTCAGAGACGATATGGTCAGGCAATAGGCCACTGTTTTCAGCGATCTCAATGCCGTGACTTGCCATCATTTCTTGGATTTCTAAGGAAGATTTGCCCATCAGCCGTTGATCTTCTTCCAGCCAATACGATCCAAAGGGCTGCACAGCTACATTAGGAAAGGCTAGTATAAATAGTCGGCTATATTCTGCTTCAATATCCTCGTTATAGTTCAATTGTGGTTCTAAGGCGATCAGTGTTTCCCGCCAAGGGGCATTCGCCGCCGATAGTAATTGGGCGAGTAAGCCACGCTGCATTTCCAGACGTGCTGGTGTTGGCTGATTAAACAGCCCACTGGCAAAAAGATAAAGCT
>LUTY01002890.1 GCA_001640045.1 Candidatus Thiomargarita nelsonii
TGCTATAAATGGCTTGAGAAGAAATGCCTAATTGCGCTAAGCGGGAACGGGAAAATTCGACAAAAATGGCTTCAGTCTGTGCGCCCCAAATGTCTATTTTGGCAACGCCCGGCACGAGGAGCAATTCCCGTTTGAGAAAATCGACATAATCTTTGATTTCTCTATAGGTATAGCCTTCCCCCGTGATGGCAAAAAAAATGCCGTAAACGTCGCCAAAATCGTCTTTTACCACTGAAGCTTGTACGCCGGGCGGCAGTTGTGATTGGACATCACTGACTTTGCGACGGAGTTCATCCCAAATTTGGGGCAATGTGTGCTTGTCATATTTGTCTTTCATTTCCACCGTAATGATGGATTGCCCGGCTCTGGAGATAGATGTCACCTTTTTCAGTTGTGGCATTTGTTGGACAGCGGTTTCGATCACATCTGTCACTTCTTCCTCAACTTCGGTGGGGAGTGCGCCTGGATAATTGGTAATAATCAAAGATTCCTTGAGGGTAAATTCAGGATCTTCAAATCGTCCGAGACGTTCATAAGAGAACAAGCCGCCGCCAAGGAGCAAGAATGTGAGTACCAGGGTGATGGTTTTTTTGTGAATCGCGTATTCAGCAATGTTCATGGTTAATTATCAGTATCCCGCGTTGCTGTCAAAGAGTCGAATTTTCATACCTTCTTGCAAGAAATGAACACCAGCCGTTACAATCCGTTCACCGATTTTGAGTCCATCAAGTACCCGGATGCTTTCTCCAGTTAAATCCCCCACCTTAATTTGTCGCTTTTGCACAGTCATTGTGTTGGGTTCCACTACCCATACATATTGTTTGTTGAGTTCATCGGCGAATACGGTGCTGATGGGAACCAGAAAGATCGAAGTCGGCGTACTTTCTGCCATTTCCTTTTCGGTGACTATAACCGTTGTAGTCATACCCGGCAGAATTGTCAGGTCTTTAGGGGCCTGCATGGTTAGGACGCCGCGATAAGTCTGTGTTTTTGGATCCGCCTCTGTTGTGTGTTCTTTGACTTTTAGGATAAATTCTCGATCTGGTACCGCTTCAAATCTGGCAACAAATTGATAAAAATCAGGTTCTTTGGCATCAACGAATACCTGTTCTGGCACATTAATAATAATATCAAGGCGGGAGATGTCCTGAAAAATCAAGATGGGCGCCTTGGCTTGGACGTTTTGAAAATTATCTACAAGCTTTTTGGCGACAACGCCGGTAAAAGGGGCTCGGAGATAGGTGTCATTAAGGGCATCCTGCGCTTCATCCCGCTGTGCTATCAGCCCTTTGATATTGGATTCCATCGCTTCAATATCTTCAGATCTGGCACCGGCTTTGCCTTTTTGAAGGTTTTGGTTAGCGGTATTCAATTGCGCTTTTGCAACATTGTAGGCACTTTCTTGACGATCATAGTCGGCCTTGGATATGACCCTTTTCTTCCAAAGGTCTTTGTAACGCTCATATTGCTGTTTGGCTTCTTGATAACGGGCTTTTGCTGCCGACACTTCGGCCTGTAAAACCCTTTTTTCCTCCGGTCTTGCCCCGGCTTTCATGGCTTTGAGTTGGGCGCGTGCTTGGGCTATCGCACTTTTGACTTTGGCGAGATTGGTGTTGTAGTCCCTTGGATCAAGACGCGCTAACAGTGTCCCTTTTTCAACTTCTTGTGCTTCTTTGACGGGCAATTCTATCAGCGTACCCGGCACCCGAAAGGCCAATTCGGCTCGTTGATAGGCATGAACTTTGCCCGGCAAGTGGCGGCTGGGCTCCGCTTCGGGATCGGCGAGTACCATTGTTTTTACTGCTCTAATGACCGTTTCAGTGGGTATTTGCTGCTCAGTTGTGGGCTCACATGAGGTTATGAGCATGGTTATCCAAATGGCCCAAAATAGTGGGCGGATTTTTGAGGGCATTTTTTATTCCTGATGTGTGTTTGAAAATCGAAAAAGTATTATAGCCGATCATAAAGTTTGATCTGTGATTTTTGTGATTGAGGTGATTTTCTCTCGTTCCCACGCGGAGCAAAGGAATGCCTGCCCGGACGCTCCGCGT
>LUTY01002891.1 GCA_001640045.1 Candidatus Thiomargarita nelsonii
AGGCAGTCGGAGTGCAAGGGCAATAGATTTGTTGTTAGAGCAGGGGTATGAAAAGGACTCAGGGCAATCGAATTCACCCGACTTTGTGTCTGCAAAGTCCGCAATACCTGACTAGGGGTTGTTGAAGTATGACGGACCTGACTAGAGGTTGTTGAAGTATGACGGAGTGGCAACGCGGCTGGGGTAGCTGCTACTGGTGGCGTAGGTGCTTGGCATCTACCAAAACAAAAATCGCCACTGAGAGAGGCATTATACCAAGGCACTTGCTCACCATTGCTGGCATTCTTGACAGCTTTATGCACTTGTTTAAATACATCCTCTATTTTTAAATTGGGGGTTTGTATCGCTTGAAGTAAATGATGAGTGTATAAGCCATTTTGTCCCGAGGCTAAACCATCAGAGGCGGTTTTGTTGGGACTGGTTGCAAAAGCAATCAACATACCATCTGCCTGTACGTGCGCTCGTGCTAAGCCGCGACTCAGATTGCGATTGAGGCTGCCATCCTTGAAAGGATTATCGCGGCAAGCATCTAAAACCATAATATTCAATCTATTTTTAGTCTCCTCCATTCTTTGCACAATTTCATTGAGACGGATCGCACTGTTTTGCACATCGATCTCATCAATAATGTGGTTATTGTTGATGGGTATCAAATAATTTTCACCTTTCACTTGTACACCGTGTCCAGCAAAATAAAACAGGCCTACGCCTTTGCTGGCGGCTAAACGTTGACCAAATTGACGAATGGTTTTCTTCATGTCGCCGTATTTGAGATTCGTTTTCAGGATGACTTCAAAACCTTTTTTTCTTAATACCTTAGCCATAGCTTCAGCATCATTCGTTGGGTTACGGAGTGGTCGATATTCGTATTGACTGTTGCCTATCACCAAAGCGATTTGTGTAGAAGTCGAAGGCCGTGTGTCTTGAGTAGCCTGTATAGAAGAAGAGCTCTCTTGTTCACGCTCTGAAAGTGGTTGCATAGGAGGCGTATTGTTTGGCACCACAATTTTGCCTGGGGTAGTACTTATTCGCGGGTTAGATACACAAGCACTGACTAGCAGTGCTATGACACAATAAATTAGTAATGGTTTCATAATCAATATCTCCTTGTTTAGTCAAAAGATAAGGATGAAAGTAAGTTTTGAAAACCCCATAACTCAGCAATTCTAATTGTCTTGTTTTTAGGGATTTCCCTCAGTACGAGACATTTTTAATTAACCCATTTAAATTCAAAAGTTTATATATATTGATTAATAAATCAGTTGAAAAAATAAGAACTATTATTTTATTATAATATAAATAAAATTTATTATTTTGGGGGGGGTATGATGAACAACCCAAAAAAAAACCTTGAATCGCGGATTAGACAAATTTACTTCGTTACTTCGTTTCGCGGATTAAAAACAAAAAACAGACAAGCGCTGGATAGCGTTTAATTGTTTTTAATCCGCGCAATCTGTGTCATCCGCATAATCCGTGATTCAAGGTTTTATGGTATTTTTGGAAATTTTAGGCTATTTTGGAGCCCAAAACTAAAGCCGCTTTATTTGGCGATAATTTTTATTATCAACTGATGTACTGCACTTCCAAAAGTCAAAACCAGACCTGGCAGGTTAAAACCAAACCTGCCAGGTCAAAGTCAAAACAAAAGTCAAAATCATGTTTCGCGAGTTTTTTTGCAAAAAACAGGGAAGGTTGTGACTTTGACCTGCCAGGTTTGGTTTTAACCTGGCAGGTCTGGTTTTAACTTTGAAGGTGAATGCCAATGACTTGCCGAATCACCAGCAAGCCTGCTTGATATGTTAAACAACACGCCGCATCAATACAACAGCTATAACAAAAAACAATATTGGAGGCAATAAAGCACTGATAATTGGATAAATACCATACACTAAACCAATACTACCAGTCGCTTTATTTAGCATATAAAAACCAAGTCCAATCAACGCGCCCACCAAAACACGTTGCCCTACCGACACACTGCCTCAGTGTCATCCAACGCTTGTTGATACCAACGTGCCTTATGCTTTAAATAGGTGGGAAGTCAACA
>LUTY01002892.1 GCA_001640045.1 Candidatus Thiomargarita nelsonii
TTAAACACAAGATTGTTGACACCCCATGGGCGCGACGGATCTTTGTAAAAACTCAGCATATAGGTATATAACCAATCCGTGCCACGAGCGCGGGCAATCACACTCAAATCTGGTGGCGTGACACCAAACCATCTTTCCGCATCGTATTTGTCCATAGCAATGCTCATGGTTTCACCCACTTTTTCGCTACTAAACATCAGATTTTCTTTTAGAACCTCATCGCTCAAACCCAAATCTTGCCCCACCCGTTGAAAGCGGACATAGTTGGCTGAGTGACAGCCCATGCAATAATTAACAAAGAGTTTGGCACCCGCCTGTAATGAGGCTCGTTCGGTGATATCGTTACCAGCCTGTTGCAGTTCAACGCCACCACTGGACGCCAAGGCTATTCCGGGTATTAATAAAATCAAAGCTAAAATCAATCGTCTCATCAGTCGGTCACCCTTTCTGGTTCAGGTTTAGTCTCATCCCACTTGGAATACCAAGGCATTAATAAGAAAAATGCAAAATACATCAGAGAAAATATCTGTGCAAAGAGCGTCTTCGTCGGCGTGGGCGGTTGCATGCCTAAGTAGCCCAGTCCAAAAAAGCTAATCACAAACAAGGCTAAAGCCGATTTGAATATCCAACCTTTATAGCGAATCGATTTAACTGGACTCCGATCCAGCCAAGGAAGGAAAAACAATACCACAATAGCAGCACCCATCCCTATCACGCCTAATAATTTATCGGGAACAGCACGCAAAATGGCATAAAATGGAGTGAAATACCATAAGGGTTCAATGTGTTCCGGTGTTTTCATAGGATCAGCGGGGAAAAAATTATTCTTTTCAAGGAAATATCCCCCCATTTCTGGCGCGTAGAATATCACCACTGAAAAGATAATCAGAAATACGGCAATTCCGACAATATCTTTAACCGTGTAATAAGGATGAAATGGAATACCATCTTTTGGTATGCCCGTTTCTGGATCTTTGTTTTTCTTGATTTCAATACCGTCTGGATTGTTAGAGCCAACTTCGTGTAAAGCGATGATATGTACTACCGCTAAGGCGAGCAAAATAATTGGCATTAAAACAACATGATAAACGAAGAAACGGTTTAAAGTCGCATCAGCAATCACGAAGTCGCCACGTACCCACACGGCCAAATCTTCACCAACATAAGGAATGGCACTAAACAGGGAAATAATGACTTGTGCCCCCCAATAAGACATTTGTCCCCAAGGCAATAAATACCCGAAAAAAGACTCCGCCATTAAGCATAAGTAAATAAATACGCCGATGATCCAGAGGAGTTCACGCGGCTTTCTATAAGAGCCATACATCAAGGCTCTAAACATGTGCAAGTAAACGACGATAAAAAAGAATGAAGCCCCTATCGCGTGCATATAGCGAATCAGCCAACCATACTCGACATCACGCATGATATATTCAACAGACGCAAATGCCAATTCAGCATCGGGTTTATAATTGACAGCGAGAAAAATGCCAGTGAAAATTTGCATCACCAGCACCATCAAAGCCAATGATCCAAAGTAATACCAGGCATTAAAATTTTTGGGTGCGTAATATTGCGCCAGATGCTCGTTCCACATCTTGGTTAAAGGATAACGCGCATCGATCCATTCCAAACTGGCAGTCAGTATCTTACTCATTAAGCAGCTCCTTTATCTTGATCAACACCCACCAAAATACGGGTATCGCTGAGGTAAGTATGGGGAGGAACGACCAGATTAGTCGGTGCCGGTACGCCGCTAAACACCCGCCCCGCTAAATCAAAAAATGAGCCATGACAGGGACAGAAAAATCCACCTATCCAATCGCTGCCCAAATCATGTGGATCATTTTCTTTGACATAAGTTGGCGAACAGCCCAAGTGTGTACAAATGCCTATCACCACCAAATATTCTAGCTTAATAGAGCGGTTTGGATTTTGGGCATAAGCGGGTTGCTGCTCAGTGACGCTTGAATCCGGATCACGCAATTTGGCAATCAAAGTGTCCGACTTCAAATCAGCCAAAATTTTTTCAGTGCGCTTGACGATCCAA
>LUTY01002893.1 GCA_001640045.1 Candidatus Thiomargarita nelsonii
GAGCTTTAAAACATTGCTTGAAACCTCTCCTGCTGTCAAAACCCAATTTGATAAGATTGAGCAAGATAGCCAAAAATTGCAACCCTGTGATGGCAAAATTACTTGCGCCTTTATTGGTTCCAGTGGTCATGGCAAGACGACCATTATGGACGAAATGTTCCCGACGCTCTCCCAAAGAAAATGGCTAGTCACTGATGTCACCGATACGACGGCTCAATCATTGCGGATCAGCTATGCCCCCCCCAATGACTTAGAAAAAGTCATCGTCAATGCTTGGAACGTGGCTCAGATCAAATCTCTTATGAGGCATCCCGAGGTAGTGGAACAAAATGAACAGGATAATATTCAAGTGAGTTATCCTGATGAGGGCGTTGATGTGGACGGCACTCAAGTCACTTTTCCAGCCTCGGATGTCGCCCAGTTCAGATTTGCCAAAAAATTAGAATTGTATCCCTTCCCTAAACCCTATGAAGTGCCTTTAGAAAAAAGCCAAGATACTCGATTTATTCGCGCACTCACGGTCAAGGAACAATCAGCGGTAATAGACACCGCTCCCATTATCACCCAAGATGGCCGCTCTTATAATGCCTTGCAACTCAGAGCCATTGTCAAAGATGTCAATCTGCGCGACCCTTATGAAAGAATCAAGGCTTGGAGCGGCTTGCCAGACAATCAATTAGCTGACCTTATCTTTGTAGATACCCCCGGATTGGCCGTCAAAGGCAGCACCAAGGATGAAGTGCTACGTCACTGTTTAGAAAAGAAAAGTGAACAGATTGCTCTGCAATTATGGCAAAATGATGAATTGGACATTGTCGTGCATATCGTGCTGTGTGGACAAAAATCAGATTTTGCCGTATTGTGGAAAACCGTCGAAAGAGAATACGGCCCTGGTGCGATGGAAAGCCTCTCTGATCGTCTCATCTTAGCGGTTAATGGTATGAGTAAGTACTTTACAGATCCAAACATTAAGAGAAAGTATGAAGAACCGGAAACCGCTAAACGGGAAGGCGATCACTTTGATAGCACCCTAGAAGATAACATTTTACAAAAAATGAGCCCACGCGGACGGATCAAACCCGCGAGGATTTGTTTTCTTGATGCCAAATCACACGTCGCAAATTATGAGGAGGTTTACCAAGAATACCGTCCTATCATGGAAAAATGGGTGGAACCTGGCAATATTGGCTATAAAACGCTGTCCAAACTCAACTTGGTCGACAGTTTTAAGGAAAACATTGAAGCCCTAGCGAATCCCGAAGATCGCGGACAGGGCTTTTTAGTGCGACAAATCCTAAGTCTCATTGAAGAAAAAGGCCCCGCGCTATTATTGCGTAAGTATCTGGTACGCACCGGACTCCTCAATGCCATCAAAGATTTTCTCGAAATGCTGACCATATATTATGATCAAGATGGCACGATGAATCAGGGCATGATGCTGAAGGCAGTACGAGATGGCTTGCACAAATGCCTTTCCGATCCAGACGATATTTTGCACAGCATTGAAGAATTCGCCACCAATGCACTTGATGCCAAGATTAACAAAATAGTCACTCTACATGGTAAACGCAAAGTGAGTGCTGATTGGGTGATTGGTGATTTCTATCAAATGTGTTCCATTGTGAAACAAACCATTATCGAACAGAGCAAAATGCCGGAACAAGCCTCTGCACAGTTTCAGCAATACTTTGAAAATCAGGAAGAACAGTGGGTTGAACGTTGGGGTTATACGTCTGCACAATTAAGTCCTCCAAAAAAAGGGACTAGCGGAGATTTAGTGACTCACTGCTTGAAACTGCATTGCCGGGAAATTCTCCATCAATTATTGACTGAAGTGAGCGACGAACCGGCTCGCTTCGAGCAGAGTGCTGAAGACAAACAGCGTGTTTGTGAGATTATCAACCGATTAAATAAGGCACTTCAATATGGAAAAACAGCCTGTAAAACCAACGGAGTATGATTCCAGACAAGTTAGTAAAAGACATTAACAGTGTGCGAGCTATCTTGATTAATGCCATCAAGACGCTCCCAGAGGTATCGAGCTTTAA
>LUTY01002894.1 GCA_001640045.1 Candidatus Thiomargarita nelsonii
TCCTGATCATTATATTTCCAATCAATCACCTTCTTGTGACGGTGCTTATACTGATAGCGGATTTTCGCTTTGATGGGTTTGGCACCCTTATCAGGGCGGGCTAATAGCCAATACACGGGTTTGGGTGGCAACCATTCGCCATCGACATTACGTGCTCTCAAGGACTTTTTAAAATCTTGATCACCCGATTTAAGCGCAACGGACACACGGCTTAATGTGCCATCATCCTCAACCAGTCGCCAGTTCAAATCTTGACCATCAATTTCTACCACCTCCACTGCGGAAAGCGGCGTCGCAATCGGCGCATCACCATCAAACATATCAACCCGTTGTCTGAGTTTAAGTACCTTTCGGCCCAAGGTGATCAAAGTATTGGTTTCAAACTTGACCTGTTTCATGGCAGAATCGCCCATTTTCTGATACCAATACACGAGTGGAAACGCCACCACCGTTCGACTAACATGATTTCTATCTCGCCAGCCGGCAGCCGGTGTCCACTTGACCGATTGAGCATCATAGCGTTGCCCCTGGTGAAATAGCGCAATTTGCATATCCACCTGAGAAATGCCCAATTCCTCAGCATCGCCAACGACGGGCAACACAAAAAACGCACTTTGCCAACCCCCCGGCTTAACGATAGTCACCAAACGATCACGCAGTTCTGAGGGATAGCGACCAATCCCAATAAATCCTGACGCAATTGTGTTGCGTTCCTGATGCTGTCTAATGCTAAAATCAAAGGTTTCCTTGCCTTTTTTGACCTTTTTGAAATCTTTGACGGCGACAGAATAGCCCAAACCAATCCAACGTCCACTAACATTGGGTGCCGTGGTTTTGGCGAGATCAAATTTTTCCGGCGGTTTAAAAGCCTCAAGGATTTCCTGATTGATACGATTCAAGATCGGTTGTAGATAATTATCAATTTGGCTCATATCAAAATCTTCACCCTCTATGACTTCGACCTTTATCGCCTTGTTCTGGATCAACTCCTGGAGCAATTTTTGTCGATCTGATTGATAGCTGGCACTCAAAAGTGCTGTAAACCGCCCATACCAAGCCGCTTGGGCGCGAAACTTTGAGTGTTCACTATAAAAAGAATAGACTTGCTCCCAATCTACAGTAACTTTAAAGCCAGCGGGCGGCGTGACACCGCTATAGCTCATAGTGACGGCAACGCCTAAACCGGTATTTCCCGTCACAAGTTCCTTATAAACATCGGCCCCGATTTTAGTGAGCGGAACAGAAAAAACCATTTTTTGTGTAGCATGGTTGGGGTTTGTAAAAAATGGTGGACAGCTTGCCAATCAAAAATCTGTTGGGCTGCCAACGGTTTTAGCTTTTCTGTCCAAATCAGAGTCGTGATAAGCGTCGCCTCCACAACAGCGCCCTTTTGCTGTCGAGTGATCATGGATTGGAAAGCAATACGCTTGAGTGAGCCACCGGACATTGGGCGTTGCCAGATGATTTCATTATCAAGTAATAGCCACATCGCAAACGCTTTTGGCTTGATCTCAACCACCTTGCGTGCAAATTGCTGACGGAGCTGATCCACTTCGGCGGGTAAAGCGATAAGAGATAAGCGTCCTGTTATCAAGGCGTTATTGCCAAAGGCCATGATTTGGGGACTATTGATCGCCTTGCCGCTTGTATCAACGACTTGAAGGTGGGTGGGGAGATAGCTAATTTGATTGGTTGAGTGGACAAGCTGCAAACTGGAAAACTCTGTTGCTCCCGCCATTGCGGAGAATAATCGTATTATTAAATAAGTTGTTATTTTATATGACATTGTTTAATAAGTAGCTAGTGCAGGAGGGCGGAAGTTTTCAGACCAAACCCTTAGTACAACGGATTAGGGGAATAAACGGATAACTCTCGATGAACAATCCGTTTATTCCCCAAACGAAGTAACGAAGTAAATCAGTTGTACTATATACTTAGTCCTCATCTTGATCCTCAAGATAAATGGACAAATCTGGAAACTCAGCACGGATGTCCTGATCATTATATTTCCAATCAATCACCTTCTTGTGACGGTGCTTATACTGATA
>LUTY01002895.1 GCA_001640045.1 Candidatus Thiomargarita nelsonii
CGCAGAGCGTGGGAACGAGAAAGGTCGTTTTTTTTAATTCGTTTATTTATCAATTAGTTGTACTGTTTTGACTTATCCTTTATTAAATATAACCCCTATACTTACAACACCAACATGCATAGAAAATACAAATTTGGTTTTCTCGGCCTCTCAGGCTCAGGAAAAACCTGCATACTAGCCGCCCTTGACATGCAGCGCCGAGCCCATCCCGCTGCATATACCAGTGCCCTACTACCAGTCGATGTCGCACCCCCTATGGGTGATAAAGAAACCTGGACAGATGCCCAAAAAGAGGCATACATATTACACCAAAGTAGTGAGCGGCTTAGTCAAGTCAAAAAACAACTAGAACAAGGCACCGTCCCAATGGGAACCGAGTTAAGCTATGACTTCATTTTTGACTACGAATTTTCCTCAGAAAAAACCGGCACATTCCAAGCACGCATCATTGACTATGGCGGCGAATTAGTCAACCCTGAAGGCTATGCACCCGAAAAAATCGAACTGCGCGAAAAATTAGCCGGAATGGATGGACTTTTCGTTTTAGCACCGGCACCACATCCCACGAAAAAAGACAAAGCGATCTCAGAATTTCTCAACTTACTACAAAATACCTTAACGCGCATAGCATTTGAACAACCCATTGTATTATTAATTAACAAATGGGATCGAATTGCCCCATTGCCCGAATATACCGTATCACAACAAGCCTTAAAAGCTGACGAACTCCCTACCACAGAGCATCGTGACTTATACAATGCCCTGAGCAACAAAGTCGGAGAAAAAAATTGCAAAGCCTTTCCCCTCAGTGCCTTTGGTGAATATGAACAACGCAGCACAGCCGAAGGGAAAGAAACCGAATTTCCTAAACATGTCAATCCACTCGCCTCATTTGGCTTATTAGAAGGCTTTATCTGGTTGACACAACGCCTAGATATTATTAGGCTGGAAAACTATGAACAACAAATCACCCATTATAAAAAATGGATACCCTATCCATCCAGAACATTATCAACACTCATACGTCAAAGCAAAGAGATTACTCAGCTTTTTCCAAAAGAGCCCGAAATGTCAAAGCGAGTTCTATGGGCACGACAACAATATTCAGGCATCTGGAAATATCGACTGATTTTTTTGCTATCCATTTTGCTGAGTCTGCCACTCATCGGCGTGGGGACTCAACAAGCCTATCAAGACAATCAAAACTATAAAGAAGTCCACAGCAGCTTAAATGATCCCAAGGCACAATTCGATGACGTTAAAAAGGCAGAACAGTGGTTAGAAAATTATTACTACACAAGCCCAATATCGCACCCTTTTTCTTGGATATTTGTTGTCAGTAATAAAACCGCCAAATTAGAATTGGAACAATCGCGTGATCAGAGAGAACAACGTTTGTGGCAAGTGATACAAAATACCCCCTCACTAGAAAATAGACTACAAGCGGGCAAAAATTACCTCAGAGCCTTGCCTAATGGCAAACGTCTCGCGCAAGTCAAAACAATTGTTCTTAAAGATGAAGACACATTGCGTCAACAACGAGAAGTGCAATGGTGGCAACAAGTCGAACAAGCACAAACTGAAATCGCCAAACTCGAAGCTGCGCGTCAATATTTAGAAAATATTTATGACGGCATACATAAAGCCGAAGCTGAAAGTATTGTCGCACAAATTGAAAATAAATGGCGTGAATTGGAAGAACAGCAATTATGGCAACCCGTCTTAGAGGCAAATTCTCCGCGTCTTCAAATAGAAACGGCACAATCTTATTTGCAAGAAAAACCCGGTGGTCAACATGCCGCCGAAGCACAAATGCTGATTGTACAAGCCAAAGCACTCTTACGTGAGCAAGAAGAACTACGCTGGTGGCAGCCCGTAGAGCAAGCGACTGCCTGGCTTGTCAAAGTTGAAAAAGCGCAAGCCTACCTAGAAGCGATGCCAAATGGTAAACACGTAGCCCAAGCGAATATCATCCTGGTAGAACATGAAACCCGCTATCAAACGGAGGATTTGGGTAAGGGTGTCATTTTGGAAATGGTGTATATT
>LUTY01002907.1 GCA_001640045.1 Candidatus Thiomargarita nelsonii
TTGAGGTCGTTATGATCGAACTTGCCGTCAGATTCCGTACCAGCGATAGTAAATTCTTCGTCTGGTCCTACCGTGCCAATGTCATAAACAACACCGCCGTCTTCAATCCTGATCAAGGCTGCTGTTTCGCCTGTATATTTGAGCGTCAGCTCTGTCACACCCCCCTTACACTCAAGACACGTACTCTCTGAAGCTTCAAGCGTGACGGGTGCTAATCCCGCCAGGGGAAGCAAAAGAGTAAATACAAATAATAAACGTTGTACAACTGATAACATAAATTACCTCGCTTTAGAATTAAATAAAAAAGCCGGGCTTTGACCGCTGGTGCGTTAGACCTCTTTTATCTCCACCAACTCCTTCAATACCCTCACATTTTCCTCCCTATCTCCAAGAACCAACTGAAAACACTCCGCCTCCTTCACCACCTCTGACATAGCCAGAAAATGCTCAAAAGGCTCTTCATCAGCGGCACGAGAATATTTCAAAGACTCAAATAGCGCCTCAGACTTAGAAATAGGTGTCAACTTAGGAACTTTAGAAAATCCATTGAGAAAAATAAAATAACTAACCCTACACTTCTTCCCTATCGAATCAGGACAAATCTCCTCGATATCCACAGTCCACTTATCCTCACCGCTTAACGATTTCACACCGCCTCTCTCATCCAAACCCTTCAAAGCCGGAAATCTCGCCAGCGTATCTTCTCGAAATCCTAACGCTCTAGGAAATAATGAGACCTCACAAGTAGACAAATCAATAAAAGCAACCTCATCAGAGATAAATTTAAAGCCATTCTGAACCAACCTCAAAGTTAGCGTACTCTTCCCCTGGTTCGAAGCTCCACAGAGAACTATACCCCTATCTTCCCAAGAAACCACACCAGCATGAAGAAGATAATGATTTGGAATGTGAAAAAGAACCGAATTGAATATTACCAGTTCCGCATAAGAATTCCACAGCTCCGAATCTAAAATGACACAAGCTTTCTCTTCCACAACCATCGTTGGCTTGTTATCAGATAAAAAACTATCAGTAACAGCGTAACAGGAATTATCCCTATGATTTAAGCGATCTAACTTAAACCGACGTTGATTGCTGCCTTTTGAGAAGATATCCTGCAAATGGCTTACTCTTTCACTTTCGACAATGACTAAAGGCTGACTTACCGAAGCCGCATCAGAAATAACGTAATAGGTATCACAAGTTCCGCTATCTTCCCTTGAAAAATCGGCTTTAAAGTGCCTATAAGTATTATAGTAATGCTCACGTGCTGAAGGAGAGTCAAATTTAACCGTGAAATTGATACCGAAAAAGCAATACTCATCTGAACCGGTAGCATTGGCTTTTAAATCTTTTAAAACCTCAATGGATAATCGAGGTACAATATCCTCTTTCATGGCTCAATCAACCCTAATTCACTAAACTTATTTATAGTTTCTCTGATATCGCCTTTGACATCTTGACCACTTCCAACCTCAAATTTCTCCTTGATTTTCTTCTCAATCATTTCAAGACTCTGTTTACCATCACAACATTCCCATATCAGAGAAGATATCTTATTGAGAACGTGTATGGCTTTGGTTTGGGGGTTATAAAGCACCTCCTCATCACCAATATCCCTGAAGACTATTTGGGACTGGCGCAATTAAAATGATAGACAAGTCAATTCAAGTCAATTTGAAAAAAAATCAAATTCCATAAAAATATTTAATAGGAATAACTATAGAAAAATAGTATAATTTAAAATTTTTATGAAAACAATCAATGATGAAATAAAGGATACTGGTGTAGAAACTGCAAATATCGTAATTTCTTCCTTCAAAGAAGAAAATCTAACTTGCTGTAAGCAACGCTGCATAAAAAATATTTTAGATAACAATGAGGCATCCTTACGTACTTTTTTGGAAGAATGGTTGCGATTAGATAAAAAACCAAAAGAAGCTGTACTAAAATTTACAATACGTATCAATTCACATTGGTCAGCACGTACCAAAAGATGCGTCAATCGCAAATTGAATCGCTTTGCATTTGAAGATCCTCTTCTTGGACATTTATGCCGAAAAGCGTATGCAAAAATTATTGGCATTAGTGAAGCTACTCTAGCACGGTATGTTGCAACTGTACATAAGTCTGGAGGGCGGTTTTCACCAAATATTCATAAAAGTACCGGAGCAGTCGGACACCATCGAATTAGTTTAGATATTCGTTGTGAAATCACTAATTTTCTATTAGAAATTGCATCATTGGTTGGAGAAGAATCATCCGGACGACATAGCAGAAGGACTGAAGAAGATAACAGCACAGGTGTTGATGAAACGGACAATAGCCCAATAATATTTCTTCCATCACTGTATTCTTTACGACTTCTTTATAAATTATATCAAGAAAAAATAGAGCAATACAATGATTCAAAAAGATATTCTATTTCATGGAAATCTTTTTGCCAGATTTTCAATTCAAAAGAATTATCTTGGTTACGAATTCGCTCTCCTCGTGATGATGTTTGTGATGAATGTTTACTTTATCGCAGAAAAATAGCTAATTTAGTCAAAAAGGAAGGCACACAAGTAATACTAGAAAAACTCGGGGGGATTAGTAACGAATTTGTCAAACACCGTCATTTGGCAATTACTACCCGAAAAATCTATAAAAAAGAATGTTAGAAAACGGGAATGATAAAGAAAAAATGAAGGAACTTTTTTTTCAATATGAAGCCCATTATAGTTTTGATTTCTCCCAAAGTCTTTGGCTACCTCAACTGGCTGATACGCCCGGAAAATTCTATTTTATTAGCCTACGTAGCATCAACCTATTTGGTATTGTTGATGATGGTGGAAATGGTAATCCAATACAAACAAATTTTCTGTATGATCAAACGACTGCAAACAAAGGTTCTTCAGAAGTTGTTTCAATGTTATATCTATTTTTACGCTTACGTAATCCTTTGTTTGCTTCACGAAAGGTATATTTTCATGCCGATAATTGTACGGGACAAAATAAAAATAACATAATGATTCAATTTTTAATTTGGTGTGTTGCAACTAATATTTTTGATCATGTCGAGTTGAAATTTATGGTAAAAGGGCATACTAAATTTTCTCCTGATGGTGGTTTTGGATTAATTAAAAAACCGTATCGCCATGCAAATGTATACACAATAGAGCAAGTAGCCAATGAAATCAAAAATTCTACCCGTAAAACCGAACGTAATACTGCAATTATTTTAGAAAAAAAAGAGTTTGGAAATTGGAAAATGGCATTACAGAATTTTTTTAATTCAATCAAAGGGATTACTTCTTTTTCAGAATTTATAATTGATAAAAAGCATCCTTTAGGAGTTGTTTACGCACGCGGACATAAGGATAAAAAATTCCAAGTGTTTAATCTATTAAAATCAAGTCTAAATCCTGAGCAAGTGTTAAAAGATAAAGCGTTTACTAAATTATCAGAGTTATTAAAATCTCCTGAACCACCAGAAATGCCAGCAAAAAAGCAATGGGATTTGTACGAAAAAGTAAGGCCTTATGTTCCACCTGAGTATCAAGATATTATTTGTCCACAACCCAATGTTGATAAAGATTAATAATTTTAAAAGATGGAATAACAACCATTGTTCAATAAAAAAAAATTATAAAAATCACATTGACTTGTCTATCATTTTAATTGCGCCAGTCCCATTTTCTCTTTTTTTAGAGGTCTTCGAGTGGTAGGTTTAACCATTTTTTCTCCCTTATAGCTCACCATTCGCTTAATCAAAAAATTTTTTTTAGTCTCATTAATGAATTGAATTATAAAAATTAATGAGTTATGTTTTATAGGCTTGTCGTAAGTGACCTTTTATAATAATCATTATTTATCAATTACATATAAATTAACGTCTTGGAAAATTTAATTTATTAAGCGAATGCTAAGTTTTAAGCTAGAAGCTAAAACCAAGAACTTCATACTGACTCAGAATATCCTCTTCACTATAGGTCGTAATCTGAGGCTTTTCATAGCTCTCCTTAAATTCCTTCACTTTCTCGTCTTCTTTTCTTTCCATCTTTGTCACCTCCGAGATATTTTAATTAAACTCGATGATCAAGTTTTTTTAACTTGACAAAAACAATCTGGTGTTAACATTAACAATAGTCATTAAAAATTAATGCTCAAAATCGATCAATATTTCAATTACTTATTTAAAATACACGGTGTCAAGCCAAACAAACGGTTAAAAATCGCAGACATGATATGATAAAAATAAGTAATAATGCAACCCCCTAAATTAAAAATATTTTATTTATTTTATAAACTCATTATATTATAAATGGTTATAGCTTTATAATCTGGCAACCCCGTGAGAAACGTTTACAAATTGGTTTTTTTATCCTTTGTTATAAAAGCCCAAGGTTTTTCTCGTTCCCACGCGGAGCAAAGGAATGCCTGCCTCGACGCGGAGCAAAGAGTGACCTGGAAATTTCCGCCCTCACCATTAACACCTTTTTAACAACATTAAATTCTCATGTACTCACTACTTCGCCCTTTACTTTTCAGGCTACCACCAGAAACCGCCCATC
>LUTY01002897.1 GCA_001640045.1 Candidatus Thiomargarita nelsonii
ATTTATGAGGTGTCAAATACTGGCAATTCTACTACTGGAGATGAATAAATGGCTTGCGCCAGATCGACAGTGCTCTTGGGACAACGTCGCATGGGCAAGACAGAAATTTTTAAACGAGTAGTAAATCGACTGTTTTTTGAGCAGGATCATCTCGATCCACAAGCCGTCGTGCCAGTTTATTATAGTTTTCCAGATACTTTTGAAAATCGCTGGGATTTTGCCACTAAATATGTGGAAAATTTCATCCGCTGGTATGTGGCATTTCGTTTGCGCTCTCCAAAGATTTTGTCAGAAAAAGAGGTCAAGCGATCTCACTTAAAAGAAATTATCCATAATAAACTGCCAATGACTAAAGGTTTTAAAAATGCCTTTGAATTTCTTGAGAGTATTCTCGCTCAAGAGGTTACCATCCCGGAACAATCAGCACTTTCCCATCCTCGTTATGTTTCAGATTATGAAGACAGCACCATCGTCATGTTCCTAGACGAATTTCAAAACACTCGCCTACCTC
This sequence comes from Candidatus Thiomargarita nelsonii, assembly GCA_001640045.1. Taxonomy (GTDB): domain Bacteria; phylum Pseudomonadota; class Gammaproteobacteria; order Beggiatoales; family Beggiatoaceae; genus Thiomargarita; species Thiomargarita nelsonii_A. The sequence goes on from LUTY01002897.1 coordinate 512, forward strand.
AATATAAATTTGATGTCGTTGGTTATATGCAAGAAGCGGTTGAATCACTTACTTGTCCCCATTTTGTCACCGGCTCAACCATGAGTATTTTGGGGCGAGAAATTTTAGGACGAGGATCGTTGTTTGGACGCTTTCGTAGCAAGCCAATTGAAGCTTTAACTGATTATTGGGGTACAGAATTGGTTTGCCGAGCGGCTCATCATAATAATGTGACAGTTTCTCAAGAAATCGTTCCGGTAATAGTCAAACGTTGTGGTGGCAATCCATTTTATCTCAATGCCGTGGTAGAACAAGCCGCTGAATTGAATCAAGCAATCTTAACCGAAGACGATTTAAATACAATCCTAGCAATAGACTTATCCTCTGGATTTATCTGGGGAGAATTAAACGATCAAATTAGTCGTTGGTTGGAACGGATTAATGAGTATGGTATTACTAAATGGGTTTTGTATTTGTCTGCCATTCAAAAAGGTGACAAAATTGATTTGAAGCAAATTCAACAAGCTCTATTAGAGAAAGATTTTCAAACGGTTTCTTTGGAGAAGATTCGTGAAGTCTTGATTAAGTTGTCGCGTGGTGATTTGGTGGATTATCTGGAACTCGGCGGCTGGTTTCGTAAGGTTAAAGATCCAATTTTATTGGAGTTTTTGCAAGTTTGGGGACGTATCGAAGTTGAAGGACAAGATGAAGCCACGGTTAGAGAAGATTTTGAATATAAGTATAAAAAAATAAAGAAGCAAGTCAGTGACTTAAAAGGCTATTTAGCCGAAGTCTATATGGCTCAAATCCTCCACAATGCCCAACGACAAACTTTACCGGGACACTATTTTCATCAGGATGAAGATGTCAAAGTACCGAGATTTCATTATGTACGCTTGAGAGAGCGTTTAGGACCAGGTGCCGAGACGGAGATTGATATTCATGCTGGTGCTGGGAGTGAGCAATGGGTGGCAGAAAGTAAGTGGCAACAAAACCACAAAGCGAGTATAACTGATATCCGTAAATTATTGGACAAAGCTGAAGTCGTTAAACAGGATCGAGAAGCCGAATTAATGCGTATCTGGTTTTTCAGTTATGAGGGTTTTGCTCCAAAAGTGTTAGACTTTATGTCAGAACACGGCGTGCTTTGGTCAACTCAAGAAGATTTAGATGGATTACTGGATTATGTCAAATTGAGACGGTTGCCGAAACTTTAAGAAGTCTTAAAAAATTGGCTCGGTTTGAAGGTTCGTTGTCTGTCATTAGTTGTACTCACACGATGAGTCAAAAATAATAAAATGTTAACGGATTTTTAACTCAAAGTGGATTGCGAGTCTCATGTCTACTTCCATCAACCGACTACAATTTCTGCGGGGTGATTTCCGTGGCAAACAACAAGCATTGCGTCCACCTTGGAGCATTAAAGCACACATAAAAAACCATTGTTTAACTCAACAAGGCGTTATCTGTTTTAGTTGTCGTGATAGTTGTGAAGTCGAGGCGATTCATTTTACAATGGCAAAAGTACCTATGCCTGATGTACACTTTGATCAAT
>LUTY01002898.1 GCA_001640045.1 Candidatus Thiomargarita nelsonii
CTATCCAAACCTACCCACAAAACGCCAGACTGTTTTTAAAAGTGCCAATACAGGACCATACGCCAATATCAATCTGATTCAGCCCGGGAATTTTCTCTATTATATTAATCACTCATATAAAAATCTTGAACACAGTGCTATTTTTATTGATTGGCTCGATTACGATAACAAACAAGCACTGATGCTCAGCTACGCCGGAGAAAATCGCCATAAACCTGCCCGTTATTTCCCATACGATTTATCCAGCGTATTCCGTATTATTAGAGCGCAAAATTAACAAATGAAATAGGAGTCCAAGATTTATCTTGGACATCTTAAGAAATATTGATTTCACCCAAAATCCGCCCCATATTAGCGTGGTCAACTCAACCACTTTATGGGAGAAAGTAATGTATTACAAATACTTACAAATAACGCTAGTCGCTTTGCTGTTGGGGAGTACAGCAAAACTGATGGCAGGTGAAGTCCACGAATTTACACTGGACAATGGCTTACAATTAATAGTCAAAGAAGATCACCGAGCACCCGTCGTCGTCAGCCAAATCTGGTACAAAGTCGGTGCGAGCTATGAAGAGGCTGGCAAAACCGGCTTATCGCACATGTTAGAACACATGATGTTTAAAGGCACGGAAAAATATCCGCCAGGAGAATTTTCCCGCATCATGGCTGCCAATGGGGCAAGTGATAATGCCTTTACTGGCACCGATTACACCGCCTATTTTCAAACATTGGAAAAAAGCCGCCTTCACATCAGCTTTGAAATGGAAGCGGATCGGATGCGTCATTTGGTGCTGACGGAAAAAGAATTTGCCAAAGAAAGGCAAGTTGTGACAGAAGAACGCCGTCGCAGTACTGAAGATAAGCCCATCAGTCAAACCAATGAACATTTCATGGCAACGGCTTATCAAACCAGTCCTTATCACAATCCCATAATCGGCTGGATGAGTGACATTCAAAATTATACCTTGGCTGATTTAAAAGCATGGTATCAACGCTGGTATGCGCCCAATAATGCCACCGTTGTCGTGGTTGGCGACGTTGAGCCACAAGCCGTATTAGCCTTGGCTAAACAACATTTTGGTCCCCTCAAACCCAGTCAAATTACCCCTCCCTCTCCGCGCCCAGAAGTTGAACAATTTGGTCTCAAACGAATCACCATCAAATTGCCCGCCAAATTATCTTATTTAGCGATGGGCTACAAAGTACCCGCCTTAAAAACCATCGCTAAGGAAGAGCAATGGGAAGTTTATGCCTTAGAAGTCTTAGCCTACATACTGGATGGCGGCGACAGTGCCCGTTTATCCAAAAATTTAGTGCGAGGACAACAAATCGCAACCACCGCAAGTGCCGGTTATGATCCTTTTAGTCGCTTAACCGATTTATTTACATTCAGTGGCATACCAACAAACGCGCATACCGTACCTGAATTAGAAAAAGCTTTACGAGAACAGATTCAACAATTACAAACTACTCTGGTAGACAAGGCAGAATTGGAGCGAGTGAAAACGCAATTACGCGCTTCTCAAGTCTATGAACTCGATTCTGTGTTTTATCAGGGTATGAAAATTGGACTGTTAGAAACCGTCGGACTAGATTGGCGGATATTTGATACTTACTTAGAAAACCTCAAGGCTGTGACTGCGGAACAAGTGCAAGCGGTTGCACGTAAATATTTGATAGATAAAAATCTAACCATTGCTGTGCTGGATCCACAACCTTTGGCAACCAACCAATGAGAGGAGTTCAAATGAAATCTTTTTTGAGCAAGGCTTGCTTATTGCTATTACTACTGAGTAGTTCTACTTTTGCCATACCCACCATTCAACACTGGCAAACGGACAATGGCGCACGAGTCTATTTTGTCCCTGCACCCGATTTGCCAATGGTAGACATTGAAATTGTCTTTGATGCAGGCAGTGCCCGCGATGGGGATAAACCAGGGCTCGCTATGCTAAGCAATGGCTTACTCACTGAAGGGGCGGGCGGATACTCGGCTGACCAAATTGCTGAACATTTTGAAAATTTAGGGGCTGAAATTAGCAA
>LUTY01002899.1 GCA_001640045.1 Candidatus Thiomargarita nelsonii
ATCAGTCCCGATGGGCAATGGGCAGCGACAGGCGGCGGCTCAAATCACGAAATTCACATCTGGTCGTTGCCTGATGGCAAGCTACAAAAGCATCTTCGCGGCGTAGGCGCAAGTAATTGGGCGGTGGGCTTTTCCAGCGATGGTCAAACTTTGGCTTGGGGAAAAAGTATTCAACTGGAATGGCAAGTCAATGATTATGGTCCCTTAGAATACCGCCTTACGCTCCCAACCTCTGATCGTCCCTTCGGTAGCCCTAAAAAAATCTCACCAGATGAGAATTTTCGTCGCGCTCAAACTCAATGGAATGATTGGAACCTACGCAGCCCACCCGATCAAAATGCCGTTCTTGAAATCCGCCACCAAGAGAGTATAAAAGCCCAAATTGAGCGATACCCTCATGATGGCTATGAACATCGCACCTATACTTTCACCCCTGACGGACAACACATCATCAGCGGTGGTGGCAATGGATACTTGAGTATTTATAAGAGGAATGGCGAAAAACTGGGCGATTACACAGGACACACAGGCGATATTTGGGCAGTAGCTGTTTCTCCAGACGGCGGATTGTTAGCCTCAGCCAGTGATGATCAAACCGTTCGCCTCTGGAATCTCCAAACCCGCGACAATTTGCTCACCCTATTTCATGGTAGCGACGGAGAATGGGTGGCTTGGACACCCAGCGGATACTATATAGCCTCGCCTGACGGTGATCAGATGATTGGTTGGCAAATCAATCATGGTGCTGATAAAGCCGCAGACTATGTTAAAGTGGCCCAAATGCGCCACACTCTCTATCGTCCCAACATTGTTGCTAATGTCGTGCGCCAACGAATCGATATACAAACCAAAGTGTCGGAAATTACCAAACTCCCTGACTTTAAAATCTTATCTCCCGAATATGGAAGTACCATAACTCAACAGCAAATTGAATTGAAATTAAGTTTGAGTGCTGTGAAAACGATTGAAATTTACGTCAATGATAGGCTGGTTATACCACGGGGAGAAAATGCGCTGGCACCTAATCATTATAAAAAAACTTTGATCGTTCGATTAGAACCAGGCAAAAATCATTTACGCATTGTGGCGAAAAACAGTATTGGTGAAACTGAAAAAAATTGGGAAGTTTATTTTGAGGGTGAAGCACCGGAAAATCAGGGCGATTTATACTTGGTGGCTATCGGTGTCAGCGATTACCAAGATGACCGGCTAGACTTGAACTACGCCGCCGCCGATGCCCACGCCGTACACGATATTTTTGTCGCCCAACAAGGCAAAAAATACAAAAAAGTCAATAGTGTGCTACTGGCAGCGCCCACAAGTTCAAAGATTAAAGAGGCACTCGACTTATTTGACAAAGCGGGTGAAGATGACACAGTGATATTATTCCTTGCCGGACATGGTGTCAACGAAGACGGGGAATATTATTTTTTGCCCTATGACGCGCACAAACGACAAAATCGTTGGCAAAAATCGAGCGTAATCAAATGGCAGACACTGCAAGACAAGTTAGAAAAAACGCGAGGACGACGAATTTTATTGGTGGACACTTGTCACTCTGGCAATGCTTTTAACTCGCGCCTTGTCAAAGATGCCGCTGATGCCAATATTGTCGTGATCAGTGCCACCGATAGGGATAGTAAAGCGGACGAAAGGCATGAATTGAAACATGGCATTTTTACTTATGCCTTACTTGAGGGCTTGAACGGTAAAGCAGATTTGATTAGTCAGGATAAATTGATTACCATCAAAGAGTTGGATGCTTATTTATCGGATAAGATCAAAAAACTGAGCAATGGTCATCAGGAGCCAGTGTTACACGCGCCTGGCGGGTTTAAGGATTTTGTTTTTGCGCGGTTATGAACTGAAATTTAAGTCATTGATTGTTTGTCATCCCGACGACAGGAGGGATCTTGAATTATCAAAGTCTCAAGATCCCTCCTGTCGTCGGGATGACATAAAAATGTCCCGTACTGAGGGTATTTTGTCTGAATTTTCATAATTTACTAACAAAATAAGGAGTTTTACCATGCGTTTTCT
>LUTY01002900.1 GCA_001640045.1 Candidatus Thiomargarita nelsonii
AAACGGTGGACGCACCCTACGCTTGCTTGGGCGCCCAAACCGAATGTGGACTCCTAAACACCCGGACGAAATTGATTTCGCATCGCCTGCTTGTCAGCAATTGCCTCAACAATCTCCAACGATGGCTTCCAAGAGGAGCCGCAAAATTTAATAAAATCCTCAAGTCGCTCTTTCTGTGGTAATAATGCTTCACCAGCGACAGGCTGACCAACCGCTAATTCGTATTTGGATAGTAATCGTATGTATTCTCTACGCTTTTCTGTCGGTATGATAATGGGTGGTAAACCCGTCTTTAGTACCGGAAGATTAGCAACCAACCTCGCAATACGCCCATTACCATCAAAGAACGGGTGAATCCGAACAAAGGATATATGAAGTTCCGCATAAGCATTAAGCGCCTTATCCTTATCTAAATCAGCCTTACAATATCTATCAAGGAGATCAAACCAAGCCTGCATTAATGCGGGCACATTATTTGGTGCGGCGTATTCTAAAAATATCTGCTGCTGATCGTCAGTGATAGCCGTTGTGCCATTGGGCTCAACCTTCCAATTCCCGACGGGCTTATAAATATCCGATATTCGTTCGGTTTGGATTGCTTTATGCAGTTCAAACAATTCTTCTTTCGTTATTCCGCCGTGACGGTCAAGATAGCTATAAATGAGTTCAATAGCCTGAGCATGACCAACTACTTCTTCGTGATCTTTAAGTGGTTTCCCTGAAACAGTTAATCCTTCCTCGATAACAAAAGCGGTTTCACCCAAAGAAAGAGTATTTCCCTCAAGAGCCGTCGAGGTATGCGTCCAAAGATTGCGTAGCTGGATCATCAATGACTGCTTTAAGTCGGCATCAAGGTTCTGCAAAAAACTAAATCTTTTCATGTTGAAATTAACGCTACAGAGGCTTGTTAGTGAATTTGATCGGGATCGACACCTAATGATCGCAATCGCGCTGCGAGTAGCTCGGCACGTTGATTCGCTTTAGCATAAGCAGGCAAGACAAAATCTTGATAAACTTTGTCATTAATCATCTCATCAGGAGACGGTTTGCTGAACAAATCTTCAAGCCGAAATTGAAAACCGGGTAATACCTTCGATTTAATAATGCCCCCTTTGAGTGGCTTGATGGGTGTATAAATGCGCCGCGCTTTGTTCAAACGGAAAAATTGAGTACGCTCTCTGTGGCTATCCAAAATATAATATTCCTTAACCCCAGCTTGTGCATATTCATTCTTTTTCGTGATGGTATCCCGTTCCATAATTTCAGTCGTCGAGTCCGAAAGGGCTTCTATGCACATATCATAAATACCGTGGTAACTTTTATCATGGGGCAAAAGCGGTATGGGATTATCATTGAGTACCACCCCCAAGTCGGGGCGACGCACCTCGTTTTTTCCCGATAGCGTGAAACGAAATCCCATTTTCAACAAAACGGATTGGGCAATGGGATTCGTTCTCAAATAATGTTCTAACAGTTCAAAGAACCATTTATATATTGAAATCGTTAAAACATCAGACACCGCTATTTCTTCCAAATAACCATTATTCCACTCGTAAACCACATCACGACTATTATAATATTTTTCCCAGTATTCGGCTTCAGAAATTTTGGTCGGAGAACGGTATTCTTGAGAACTGTTTAAGGCTTGTAATGTTGTCATGTTGTTTCCTCAAGTAAAAACAGTTAAAATCAAGGCTTAGACGAATTTTCAAATCAGCTTAATTTTGGCTCCTATATATAACTATAACTCGACTCACAAGTTTTTTGATCTTGACATTTGTGCCGGACGGGGTTTGCAACTGGGGTGTTAAATTTGTAGCAATTTTGTGGTTTATTTTTCACCCGATTTTGGGTAGGTAGAAATCCGATTTTTTGAAAAAATCGGATTTCTTTAATCTCATCACGCTGAGAAATCCGATTTTTTGAAAAAATCGGATTTCTTTAATTTCGTCGCGGTGAGATAGATTTCTAATGGAACAAAAGTAGGGTGAAAAAAACTGAGCAAAACCACGTCAGATTTAACACCCCAGTTTGCAACCC
>LUTY01002901.1 GCA_001640045.1 Candidatus Thiomargarita nelsonii
GGTTTCAAAAAGCCGCAGAACAGGAATTTGCAGAGGCGCAATACAGCTTAGGCGTGATATACATCAAAGGCTATGGAGTTACTCAAAGTTATCAAGAAGCTGTTAAGTGGTTTCGCAAAGCCGCAGAACAGGGAGATGCTCTGGCACAAGATGCCTTGAGAAAAATAGGGGCTGAATAGGAAAAATCGGCTTAGAACCCGCAGTAATTTTTTTGACTTTTGAGGCCAAACCCGTAGCTGGCAGATCAAGAAGACGCTGGCGTTTTTTAGGATTTTATCGAATCCTTGAACGTGGCTATCTAAATACATGTTATTTATTCCTGTCTAATCTTTTTGATTAGAGTATATCAGTTTGACTTATGTATAACTCGAGGTTCAAGTTTTTTTTGTCACGGTGATGAGTACAACGAATGGTGAACAACGAATAATCAGGCAATATAAGTCACTAATTGACGCGCAAGGCGTGATTTTTGATCGGGCTCTCAAGCCTTGGATGCCTTGATAGCAGTGATGTTCTTGAATCAATCAGGTTTTTATTCGTTGTCCTACATTAGCTGTACTCACCACAAAAAAACTTGAACATCGAGTATAAGAGAATCGCCGGCGCGTGGGAACGAGGAAAAATAGAAGCTGGTAAGATGTTGATATTCCATAACCCATGGCTTGCCAATCCCGGTTGGCTTGCTGATCTTGGTCGTTAACAATATGAAGGAGACACTATGTATCGTATTATTCGTGAGTACAAAGATGAAGATTTGAACGATGTACTGTCCTCTTGGGAAAGTGCATCAAGAATTGCCCATCCTTTTTTAACAAAAGAATTTCTGGAGCAAGAGCGTTACAATATTCCTAACGTATATTTGCCAAATGCAGAAACTTGGGTAGTTGAACAAGAAGGACAGGTTATTGGCTTCATAGCACTACTTGGCAATGAAGTTGGGGCGATATTTGTAAAGCCAGAGTTTCACGGTACCGGTGCTGGCAAGGCTTTGATGGATAAGGCTCAGGAATTATGCGGTGACCTCGAAGTTGAAGTATTTGAGGCCAACTCTATTGGTCAGAGATTTTATTCGAGCTATGGTTTTGAGCCTGTGACAGAAAAAATTCATGAACAAACGGGAAATAAGTTATTAAGACTAAAATTTACGGCTAACAAATAACGTATGTTCACAAAATATATTTACAAAACCATTTTAAAGGCTAAAATTAAAGCAGTCGATAAAAGACTCCTGCAACTCATTCAATCCCCCACAATCCCGCAAGCACTCCACCCCATTTTAACTGAAGCCACCCAACAAGGGCGGCGTTTTCGCTCCCTGTTATTACTCGTGACTAATACAGGTGTCGGTGGTGATTGGCGCGATGCTATAGACTTAGCCTGTGCGATTGAATTACTCCATAAAGCGTCCCTGATTCACGATGATTTAATTGATGGCGACTCCCTCAGAAGAGGAAAGCCCACCTTTTGGAAAACACAAGGCGAAAAACAAGCCATTATTGTGGGTGACGTACTGATTGGCTTAGCTTTTCAAACCGTTAGCCAATGGTGTCGTACTAATAACATCCCGTTCCATATTTTTGAAGCTTTTACCAATACCTTAAATGAAACCGCCCTCGGAGAATGGCTGGATTTACAATTTGAATTGATGACAAATGTAGATGCCAAATCCATTGAAAATATGACCTTGCTCAAAAGCGGTAGCTTGATTGCGGCGAGTATGAAAATCGGTGCCTTGTCGGGCGGAGCGCCACCCCATTTGGTCGAAACTTTGACCCACTTGGGCTGGCAAATAGGGCTCATTTTTCAGATGATGAATGATCTGAATAACATCACCGGGCGGGATATCCACTCAAAAGGTTCATTGGCTTGCGATTTAGTCCAAAATAAAAAAAATCTCGTGACAGTGGCATTAGAACAAGCCGGCATTTCTTTTGAAGAATTGCGTGCGACTCGTTTGGCCTAATCCGCTATAACAATTATAGTTGAAACAAAGCCTTATGTACAAAACGTCTCGTATGGTGTTAAGGATGACTAGCAT
>LUTY01002902.1 GCA_001640045.1 Candidatus Thiomargarita nelsonii
TTAGCCACCTCCACGTTACAGGCAAAAGAAACCTGTAAACCATGGAATGTTAATGCCCCTCTTGAAAGATATCATGAGGTTGAAAAAAGATTGGGTTTAACCCTAACCAAACCTCAATTTGATTATCTTTGGAAGCAGATACATAACACCCCATGGACGTTACGATTTGGTGGGTTCGTCCAAGGATATGTGATAGTAAGATGGGACGTTTTAACGAGTCCTTATCCATCATCACGATCGGCAGGACGTGACATACTACGTCTAATGGGTGTAATAGACTTCTGTGAGGATTAGCAAGCGTAGGGTGCGTCCCACGTACCAATTTCTTTAGAACCTAATAACCTGTGCGTCTGACGCACCCTACACTCGCTACTATAATTTTGGCAATGCTCCCATGGTTTTTTTTGGAATTTATCGCCAATAAGCGATGGGCAGAGTCTCATCTTTTAGGAGAAGTTTTATGTTAATTCAACGTTTTGAAAGAACACTGAAGGAGGCAGGGTATAGCCCCTTTGCCACTTGGCTGATAGTGAAATTTTTCATGTTTCCAATAGTAATACCAGATAAATTGTTGGATCTAGTAATTCTTGTAGGTCGGGGTCCGTTGTGGGTTTATTTTCACTATATAGAACTACTCATCTCCACTCGGTGGAGAAAGCCCAGCCCGTAGGTTGGGGTGGATAAAAATCCCAACAAATGATCGTAACTACTGTTGGGGGGAAGCAAGCGTAGGGTGCGTCCCACGCACAAAATTCTTAGAGCCTAATAACCGGTGCGTAGGACCAATGCCATTATGATAAACCGCTCAAAATCAGACCTGCGAGGAGACCAATACATCGCAGGTCGTTGTAAACTATATTAAAAAATAACCAGAGCCGGTTTTGGCGGCACGATCTTTATTTGTGCGGAGTACGCACCCTACACTCGCTCTTTAGGGACAAGTCTATTAAAGAAATCCGATTTTTTTAAAAAATCGGATTTCTATCGAAGGCCCAAAAATCGGGTGAAAACTCAACCGCAAAATCACCTCAAATTCCCAGTTGCAAACCCAATGCCATATCGTGTCGGGCAATCCCGTAGGGAACTTCCCCTACATAAAATGCGGTCCTCTGTAGGGGCAATCCCTTGTGGTTGCCCGACACGATATGGCATTGAGTTAACACTTGCAATAAGCGAAAAAAGTTTGTACGGTTAGCATTCTACCAATTTAACTGTCTGGGGACTTAATGGCATTGATTCAATGACTCCATGCCCTATATTATGCTTTTGAATTACAAAGGTTTTTTACTATTAATTCTAATGGATTAACTTGTTATGATATAGCCAGATATTTTCTGGCAATTGCAAAAATTAGTCTATTACGCTCAGGGGATTTATTTAGCTTTATATAATCGTCCATTATTTCCTGAATCGCTTGAGGCATGGACTTATGGTCCGGTTGTCCCTGACTTATTCCATACTTACAAACGCTATGGAACCGGCGCGATTCCACCCCCACGCGATATGGATTTTTCTATCTATGATTCACAAACACGCGAGTTATTAGATGAAGTCTATGCCGTTTTTGGTCAATTTTCAGCCTGGATGTTATCCAATATGACCCATGAAGAGCCGCCTTGGAAGGATACCCCGATTGGGCATAAAATTTGCGCCCAAAAATATAGCAGCCTCGGTTCGTGCTCGACTGTTAAATTTATCACGCGCTCGTGCCGAGGATTTTATTCTGGTCAAGTACGCCTTAGAACGTTTTCTTTATCGCTTAAGTCGTTCCGATTTCCGCGAGACCTTCTTATTAAAGGGCACGATGCTATTTTAAATTTGGATAGACTTACCACATCGCCCTACCAAAGATATTGACGTTCTCGGAGTTGTCACCAATGACATTCTACAGCTTGAAGACATTAAAAGGGAAATTATCGGTTGGAGACAAGCGTTCTTATAAGGAAATTTCCAAACCGTTTAGAAAAAGTAAAAAGTTATTACTTTACAGTCAATT
>LUTY01002903.1 GCA_001640045.1 Candidatus Thiomargarita nelsonii
CAAGATTCTGATTATGAGCAATGCTAATTTTGAATGGGATGAACACAAAAATAGTGAAAATCAAAGAAAACACAATGTTTCATTTGAAACAGCACAATATGCCTTTGCTGATCCAAATCGTGTTATAGCTGAGGATGTGAACCACAGCCAACATGAAAAGCGTTATTATTGCTTTGGAAAAGTCGAAGGAAAGATATTAACCGTTCGGTTTACCTATCGAAATAATATCATTCGTATTTTTGGTGCTGGGTATTGGAGAAAAGGAAAAAAGACTTATGAAGAAGCCAATTGAATATACCGATGAGCCGTTGGGTGAATTAAAAATAGTGCCCGATTTTTTGCCAAAACCAGAAGCGTTAGTCTTCAAAGAAGAGAAGGTTCAAATAACGCTTTCTTTGAACAAAGTCAGTTTGGAATTTTTCCAGACAGAAGCAAAGAAGCACCATATTCAATATCAGGAAATGATCCGTCATTTATTGGATAGTTATGTGGCACAGCAAAGTCATTCTCATTCTTAACTTACTTGGTTTATTGAGCTGTTCTATAAAAATGATTCACAAGCAATAACTGACGCGGTGCAGACCACATCTTCACGAATACGCTCTAATTTGGCTGCAAATGCTGTTAACTTGTCCTCATCTTTCAAACTCTCATCCAATGCCTTGCGGCGTTTGCAATTATTGCTATGAGGGGCCGTGATTTTGCGGATAAGTTGTGTGCATTGGCTCGGGCGTGATTTGACTTGTATCAATTATTGTAGTTTTTTTGAGGTTTGATAAACGGGTGGGGGATCGTGTAGAATTTTTTTGTATTGACAATAATAAAAATTAGTTTAACCTGATTGCCAAGGTGATGTACCCCGATGCTCAGGTTATGTTGTATATTAATTAGCAGAGCCTTTACGGGCTTATGTGACATCCGCCTTGCCTATCGGATAGCACTAAGCTAGAGAGAGCTTAGGCTTGAAGGTTATTGATGTGGTGGCTATTTTTGATTAAATTAAAGGAGAATGCGATGGTAATACTTAGGTGCTGCTTACGCACCGTACTTTTGATGGCTTTGATAATGGGATTCTCTGGTTTTCCTTATGGTGTTGTTTTGGCTGGCTTAAATGACGGGCTTGTGGCGTATTACCCGTTTAGTGGGAATGCCAACGACGAAAGTGGCAATGGAAATCATGGAATATGGAAAGGTGGATTAGTATATGTAAACGGAGTATTTGGGCAAGCAGGAAAATTTGATGGTACAAATACTTATGTAGACATAGGAGATAAGGTAGATGCTATGGGAGATAGCATTACAGTTAGTGCATGGGTTAAGACTAGCAATTATAACCAACATGCCAAAATTGTTAACAAGGGACAAACATCTGCTGGTACTCCAAGAAATTCAGGATACTCATTAAGATTCGTACCGCCAGACTATACTCAGTCTGGAGAATATGAATTACGATTTAATTTCGCAGATGATAATGATGTAAGTGCTTATGCCTCTTTATCTGTAAGTAAATTACCAATAGATCAATTTTTCTTGGTAACTGGAGTATTAAATAGGCAAGGAAGTAATTCCATATTGGAATTATATGTAAATGGTAAGCTGGTTTCCAATGATACAGCTAAATTTACTTCCTCCAATACAAATATACCTTTAGCAATAGGGGCATTACATCGTGCATCATTTGGAATAGCTTCGGAAATTTTTGATGGACTAATTGATGAAGTTCGCATTTACAACCGTGCCCTTTCCGAATCAGAAATCCAGCAGCTTTACCAAGGTTGCCAACCATCCATTGACATTGTTCTCAACAGCAATAATCGGGTGACGGGTGATAAAGTGGTTGTTAATGCTCATATCAAAGGTCCTGCTAGCCCAGACTCATCATGCGAGTCGATCAATGTTGTAGAAACAATCTGGGCACAATTACCTGACGGATTTGTAATATCTCTCATTGAACCCTTTACCGCGCTGACTTTATTGCCAGGAGATAATATTGAGACAAAGATTTTTGAGTACACCTTTAATGGCAATGAGCCGCT
>LUTY01002904.1 GCA_001640045.1 Candidatus Thiomargarita nelsonii
CTTTCAAATGACCGGTTTTCCTCCTTCGCATAGCGAGTCAGAAAATCTTGAGCCAGCAGTAACACATCGTCGCCACGTTCACGCAGAGGGGGCATCTTGAGATTGATGGCACCCAAACGATAATAAAGATCGGAACGGAAACGTCCAGCCTGAATCTCAGCAAGCAGATCACGATGCGTCGCATAAATAAAACGAATATCGACCTTTTCAGTCCTGCTACTGCCGACTTTCTGAAAAGTACCTGATTGCACAAAGCGCAGTAGTTTGCGTTGTAAATCCAAGTCCATATCCCCGATTTCATCTAAAAACAACGTGCCACCATTAGCTGAGGACGCTGCCCCCTGCCGATCTTTAATCGCCCCAGTAAAGGCACCTTTGACATGCCCAAAAATTTCACTTTCCATCAAATTATTGGGAATCGCGGCACAATTGATGGCGAGAAACGGCTTATCCCGGCGGCAACTTTCTTTATGAATCGCCTCAGCACAGAGTTCTTTACCCGTGCCGCTTTCTCCGCTGATAAGCACCGAAGTATTGCTCCTTGCGACTTTATCAATCATATGGTAAATGGCTTGCATCAGCTTAGAAACACCAATCAAATTATTATAAATGTAACTTATTGATTTTTTTTAATTATTATTTAATTCAATAAAATCAGTTGCTTGAGATAACTGATGCTGGCGTAACGCATTGTGTAGCGTGACGATAAGCCGGCGGGCATTAAACGGTTTTTCAATGAAATCATAGGCCCCTTCACACATCGCGTCATCCACAACCGCGGCAGTATCTGGCGAAGAGAGAATGATGACGGCGCACTCAAGTTGCTGGACGTGCTTGAGAATGTCCATGGCATCCATATCAGCAAGCCCTAAGTCAAGCAGAATGACATCAGGAACGGACTGCTGGAGGTGTGCTAAAGCGGCGACACCCGTTAGCAGATGTATAAAATTAACCGGCTCTTTCTTTAAAAAGCCTTGATACGTTTTCGCATTTAGATCATGGTTTTCAATGAGTAATATAGTGGGTTGTTTGTCGGTTTTCATAAAAAATCCTGTTGCTCGTACTCGATGTTCAAGCCCATGTAGGGTGGGCAACGTCTTTTTGTTGCCCATACGCATCAACTTAAGCTCATTTTAGTATCTTATTTCTGTGCGACTCGTTTGGGATAAACACAAGCATTTGAAAGATATACAGTTATCCTAAAAGACTGGCGTAATAAACCTTAAGTACAAACTTTTATGGTGGTGACGACATGCACAGTCTATGCAGAAGTCGTCCTGTCGTGGTACGTTGGACCGAAAGCATCCACCGGCACTTGGGTAGAATCCAAGTTGTCAGTGCAAGGTGCAGCGTCTAGCAATAATTTTCTTGGCCACTCTTGGTCATTCTTGCCCAGTTTGGGCAAGTTATAAATTGGTTAAAAAGTGTCAAAAAAAAAGCTTGACATTTTTTGTAGTAAGGCGTTAAATTTTAATTTAATTCTATTAACAAAACCAATTGAAAATGAAAAAAGCTAAAAAAGTCACTAGAATTGCGTATAGCGATGATATCAACCAAGCCAAATACGAAGCGCTAAATAAAATCGCCAAGCTGTGCGGTTCGATTCGCACCGAAGTCTGGCACAATTATGGCTCGATTGGAGGGCTTGGTGCCAAGTTTCGTCCAGTACGTGACGGATGGATTGCTGAGGGACACATCAATCAAACAATATTACCACAAAGAATTTGGCGTGCGACTTTATCAGATACCTTAGATGATGTCAAAGCCAATAGAGAAGCTGCTAAAGAAAAAGTTGTACGCCATATTTTTATAAATGTGGATGAGAGGGATAAACGTAAGGAGTTATTTAAAAAGCTAAAAAATGATTCTGTTTGGGTAAATTATTCGTATTTGCGCCGATTAGTGCGTAAATATTGGAAACAGGGTAAAAATAACACTTTCAATCCGATTTTTTTGGAGCCTGGCTCAAAGGCATCTATATCATCCTTGTTCGCTCCGTGACAATCAACACAACCAACACCATTTTGTCCATGTTC
>LUTY01002905.1 GCA_001640045.1 Candidatus Thiomargarita nelsonii
ATAGGTACTGCTCTTCGTTCTTATCAGGCTGAACACGGGCGTTTTCCAAAATCAAGGGGCACAGTCGATTTGCAAGAGGTTGGCATTTTGTCGGCGGGTTACAATGGCCCATACAAAGATCGTTGGGGAACGGCATTTGAATATACGTCTGGTGGTGAATCGTATATCCTGAGAAGCTATGGTCCAAACCGAATTCTTGGCGGTGGAAGGGGTGAGTTTGATGATCTTGTGTATTCTAATGGTCATTTTATTGCTGGGGCGCAAAAATAATTATAAGGATTAGTGCCAAAGACATGATCTCTATTTATCAATCCGTTTATTTGATAAACACGCACGATGTATCGTCAATCCGCTGTACTTATACTTAACTAGGCCACAAACTAAACTTTTCTGTCATCCCGAATCCCGACGACAGGAGGTACCTTGAGGGATCTTAGAGCGGCTATAGATTTGATAAACACGTAACGAAGTATCTCCCGCTGGTATCCATGACAAAAGCGCAAGTTGTGCCCGTGCTAAGTATATAATCCGCAAGCAAGGTACAAGAATACAGTCTCATTAATTTATAACTTATTGATTTACCATGAATAAAATTTATATTTGCATAAATATTTTCAATTAGTTAAAATACCCCCGCTTAGGAGTCCACCTTCGGTTTGGACGAGCGTCTATTACCCAATGAGGAGTATTTATGAAAAAACGAAACTTACAAGCTCGGTGGATTATCGGGTTATTTCTATTATTTCCCAGTTTGTCACTAGCCGCCAGATACTACGTTGACGGAGATGTCGCCAGTTCTGGGAATGGCACCAGTTGGGCGACAGCCTTCAAGACGATTCAAGAGGGGGTGGATGCCTCTGCACGGTACGACGAGATATGGGTCAAGATGGGTACTTATCAGCTATCTGCCGAGATAACCCTAGATAAAGGTATCTACATCTACGGCGGCTTTGATGGTTCCGAAACTCAATTGGAGCAGAGGGATTGGAAAGCGAATGTTACCACTGTAGATGGAAACGAGACTGTCCGAGGTTTCAACATCAATGAAAATGTCGGAATAGACGGCTTCACAATCACCAATGGAAAATCAGGGAACGGTGGTGGTATTTATGTCGATAATGTTTTTACGGTTTTCATCGCTAATTGCGTTTTTCACTCCAACAGCGTAACAGGTAGCGGCGGGGGCATTTACAACGGTTCTGCCTCTATGACTATTGAGAATAGCAGCTTTTTTGACAATACCGCTACTAATCAAGGAGGCGGGATTTACAACTATAATACTCATGTGACTATTGAGAACAGCCGCTTTTTTAACAATATCGCTACTAATCAAGGAGGCGGGATTTACAACGGGAATGCTTCTCAGGCCATAACAAATAGTTTGTTTTATGATAATAATGCAAGCTCTGGGGGCGGAATTTACAATTACGGCTCCCACCCTACTATAATGAATTGTACTTTCGCAAGAAATACCAGTGGGATTTACAATTCATTTTCCAATCCGAACATAACTAACTCAATAGTCTGGGGCAACTTCACTTACCAAATAAGTGGGTCTGCAACCGTCACCTATTCTGATATAGAGGGCGGATATGATGGAGAAGGCAATATAGATGCCGATCCCTTATTTGAAAAGGATCAACCCCCAGGCAAGCCCGATTTCCATTTAAAAGCAGGCTCGCCTGCCGTTGACATTGGAACGGCTGAAGGTGCGCCCGATACCGATCTTGAAGGTAAACATAGACCAATGGGGCCTGGTTATGATATGGGGGCTTATGAGTACCCGCTAGAGTCGCCGATTAAAAATGATCTGATTATAGACTTTGGTGCCTCTAGCGGTATCTATACCTACATGAATAACAGCAATTGGGAAACTCTGCATTCATTATCAGCCGATAGCATGGTGACTGGAGAGCTAGACGGTAACGATCAAGACGAAGTTATCATTGACTTTGGTGATACTTATGGCATCTGGATACGGGAGAACAACAGTTCTTGGACTCAATTGCACACAGAGTCGCCAGAGATCATGAT
>LUTY01002906.1 GCA_001640045.1 Candidatus Thiomargarita nelsonii
ACGGATACCAAGACTAATATCTTATTTTTTGAAAAGCATCAAAGTAATACAATTAAACGAGGAGTTGAGAGTACATTTGTGGCGGTGGCGTTAAATTGTGGTCATGATCGGCGTGGCAGGGTGCATAAGAACAATGACTTTGAGTGCATTAGCAGAGAATGGTGGGAGGGTAAAAAAGGGAAACGAAGTAACGGAGCTTGCGACGTTCATTTTTGGAATCGCTGCCAAATCACTAATCCCTATTATTTAGTACCGCGCTACTATGACAAAACGACAGAAAAATTGCTCACACAAGAGGCTGCCCCACTTCATGGCAAATTGATTTCTTTTAGTGAAATGCTGGATAAGGGCTGGATAACTATAAGAAAGGGACATGAGGTGGGCGCCGACGCTTATGGCACTGGTGATATTCCATTTGTGAGAACGTCTGATATTGCTAATTTCGAGATTTCAATCGATCCCACCAAATCGATCAGCCAAGAAGTCTATGAAAAATATGCGGTAGAACAGAATCTTAAGTCGGGCGATATTTTAATGGTTGTCGATGGCAGATATCGAATTGGTCGTTGTGCAATCTTAAATGAGTTTAACTATCAATGTGTTGTACAGAGCCACCTGCGTATCATTTCTGTCTCCTCAGAGACACCGATAGAGCCCATAGAACTTCTCTATTTGTTAAATTTACCAAGTGTGCAGCGAGAAATTCGGAGTTTGGTTTTTATACAATCTACTTTAGGCGCGTTAGGAAAACGAATTAAAGAAATAAAATTGCCATTGCCAGCAAAAAACGATCAGTGGCGGGCAACTCTATCAAGATTTTCACAAGTGATTTATGAGCGTGCTAAATTATTGCAAACGTTAAAGGCGTTTGATTCTTATGAGTTTGAATTTTGAGTATATCCACCAAATTACATGTAGGGTAGATATCAGTCTGTGTAAGTAAGCAGAAATTTTATAGTTGCAGGACGCGGAGCGTCCAAGCATGCATTCCCACGCGGAGCGTGGGAACGAGAAAAAAAAAACAACCGTCCAAGATAAATCTTGGACTCCAAAATCTCAGTACAGGACATTTTTTTTCTTGTCTGTCATCCCGACGACAGGAGGGATCTTACCAACAGGATAAATCTTGAATTATCAAACGAATTAAGATTTCTCCCGTTGGTCGAAATGACAAATAATCAATGACTTAAATAAATTGTCCGGTACTGAACTCCTAAATACACGAGTAATCCATTATGAAAACTTTTACATTAGCAATCCGTCACTTACGCCGAGATTGGCGCAGTGCCGAAGTCCGCATTTTAGTCTTGGCTTTAATCGTAGCCGTAGCCGCTGTCAGTGCGGTGGGATTTTTCACTGATCGTATTGATCGCGTCATAGAGCAACAAGCCGCTGAATTATTAGGTGCCGATTTACGGGTTTCTTCGGCTGTCCCTTTGCCTTCCGCTTTTGTTGAGTCTGCACGTAGTTACGATTTACACATTGCCCATTTTTGGGAATTCCCCACTGTGATTTTGCATGACGATGAAACAACTTTAGTCTCCGTCAAAGCCGTCAATGAGGATTATCCTTTGCGCGGACAATTGCGTGTTGCTGATCAATGGTATGGGGCTGAAACGGTGACGACGACAATTCCAGCACCGGGCAAGTTATGGATAGAGGCGCGTTTATTAAGTCAATTAGGTTTGCAAGTGGGTGACAGTTTGGCTTTAGGGGAAATGCGCTTTATTATAGATAAGGTGCTGATTTATGAGCCGGATCGGGCTGGATTGTTTTTTCAATTTGCGCCGCGTGTCTTAATGAATTTGGCAGATGTTGAAAAAACAGAATTAGTGGGATTAGGTAGTCGCGTGATGTATCGGTTACTGGTGGCTGGTGAGCAAATCGCAGCTTATCGCGCTTGGTTGGAAAAGCAAGTGGAACCCGCTCAAAAAATTCAAGGGGTTGAACAATCACGCCCCGAGTTACGCATTGCTTTAGAACGCGCACAGCGATTTTTAGGCTTGGCTGCCTTGGTTGCCGTCATATTAGCTG
>LUTY01002918.1 GCA_001640045.1 Candidatus Thiomargarita nelsonii
AACGTCCAAGATAAATCTTGGACTCCTAATATACTTTGAAACGGAATAGGAGAAATATCTTAAATGAAGATGAAATTTGCCATGTTATCTTGGCTATTAGTATTTAGCTTTATGCTCCCCATCCATGTGATGGCGGAAATCAATAGATGCGACGCTTCTTTGAAACCGCTCTGTTCTAAAATAGACAAAGTGGTACAACCAAGCAATGTTTTGGGCGCGTCGATAGCCATTACTCAAGGGGATGGTAAAATAAGTTATGCCACCTTCAATAAGACACCAGAAGGTAAAAAAATTACGCCTCGAATGAAATTCGAGGTGGGTAGCATCACCAAAACCTTTACCGCTGCGCGTATTTTACAGCTGATAGATGAAGGGGCTTTTGAGCTTGATACTTCCATTGCGGAAATCCTTCCTCCAACTGAGGTATTTTTTTCCAGTAAAATTCCTGGCAATCTGACTATCCGGAATTTACTGAGTATGAATGCGGGTTTATACGATTATGTGGCTTCCTATCGGGTAATGAGCAAAGATTTATCCGCTTTTTGGCCACTGAGAAATATGACCAGCGGGGGATATTTCCCAAATGATCCTAAAGTGGGAGAACATTGTTATGGTTCTACCAACTCATTGCTGTTAGGACTGGTCATTGATAAACTTAATGGGGGAAATGGATTAACCAAAAAACCTCTGATTAGATCTTATCGGAAAGGGCTCTTTAAACAGGCAGGGTTAAAGAATACTTTTATGGGGGGGTATCAAAATCAGTTTCCCATCAGTAGTTGTACGAATGTGAACTATTTTGATACGGTTGAAAATGTTCCTCCAAAACGTTGTGCCAATAATCCAGATTTCTATCTCTATACTGGAAATGGTAAAGCATCTAATGATTCAAAAACAGCCTATTTATCTTTTGCTGGTCCTGCTGGCGGAATGATTTCAACGTCGGGAGACATCGCAAAATGGTTTGATTGGTTGTTTACTAAAGGTCCAGGTCAAAAAATGGTAGAATCTACCATCTTAATTGGTGAAAGGCGTAGTGGTGATAAGGGATTTATTACTTGGTTGAAATGTGGTCAAACCCCCTGGCCTTATGCTGATCCGAAATTAAAGAAATTGGAAAATGGTTATACCATAGAAATAGCGACCAACCAATACGGAGACAAGACGGTAAAAAGCTACGGTTTCGTGGGTGGATCGTTAACGTTCAATAGCCATGTTGTTCATTTGCCGGAGTATGGGACAAGTATTGCTATTTTACTCAACAATTTTAATGTCCCAACTGAGTCACTCCCTTTCTCAACTACAGTACAACTCTATATGATAGCTGACATCATTATTGAGCATGTTATCCATTCGTCAAATCCAAGATAAATCTTGGACTCCAAAAAAATTCCTTTGATAAAGAGGACTTACGCATTGACAACTGACAATTTTTTAAACTGACAAATCAAAAAATTGAGTTTGTCAATGCGTCACTTCTGAAAATCTATTTTAAATGAAAAAATCTGATCTAAAAGACATCTATCCCTTGTCACCCTTACAAGAAGGGTTATTATTTCATCACCTTTACGATAAGGAAAGTACTGCCTACTTTGAACAGGTTGCTTATCGTATGAGCGGGGACATTGATCTTAAAGCCTTTGAAGAAAGCTGGAATTATCTCTTAATGAGACATGATATCCTGCGGACCATTTTTATTTATGAACAGACGGCGCGTCCCCTCCAAGTTGTCGTCAAAGAGCGAAAGATTGAGTTTAATTACAATGACATTCGTTCACTTTCTGTGGATGAACAGCATCGCCATCTGAGTGATTTCAAGCAAATCGATCGAAAAAGATCATTTGATTTGTCCAGTGATGTATTGATGCGTATCAATATTTTCCAAACCAATGAAAATGATTGTTACGTTGTCTGGAGTCATCATCATATTCTTATAGATGGATGGTCCTTAGGTATTCTCTATCGTGAATTTGTAAAGGTGTATGAATCTCTGAAAAAGGGACCAAAGCCTGAGTTACCATTACCTACACCATACTCGCATTTTATCAAGTGGTTAGAAAAAAGAGACCATCAAAAAACTGAGAATTTTTGGAAAAAGTATTTGTCCGGGTATGAACAACAAAGTATAATCCCTAAATACCATCATCCCAACGAAATAAATACCGATAGAAGGGGAAAGGATTATCGTTTTGAGCTGGATAACGAGCGTACTATCGGGTTGAATAAACTCGCGGTAGAAAACCATGTCACTATTAATACAGTGATACAATGTTTATGGGCTCTATTACTCTCTAAATACAATCATGCCGAGGACATCGTGTTTGGCGTGACTGCCTCTGTACGCCCCGAAGTGATCAGAGGTATTAATGATATGGTGGGATTATTTATTAATACCATTCCAACTCGGATTGGTACTGATCATCAACTCACCTTTAGTGAATTACTTCAAAAAGTTCAGCAAGAGGCTATAGCACTCACTGATCATCATTATTATCCCCTTAACAAAATCCAAAATCATGCACCTTTCAGAGAATTATTTGATCATATCTTGGTATTTGAGAACTATCCGCTTGACAAGCAGTTAATAGATACTAAAAACGTATTTACTGACTTCAAACTGGATAATGTCGAATTTTCGGAAGAAATTCATTATGATCTGGGTATCATTGTGGTACCCGGTGATAGGATTCTTTTCAGATTTACCTATAATCCTGATGTTTATGAGCCATTACAGTTCAAACAAATTGAAGGACATTTGCAGGAGCTTATTGGGGCGGTACTCAATGATACAGAGATTTTATTAAGGGATATAAAAATTATTTCTGAAAAGGAAAGAACTCATCTCATCACAAATTTTAATGAGACGCGCACGGATTATCCAAGAGATAAGACTATCGTTGCACTGTTTGAAGAGCAGGTTTCTAAGACACCTGATCGTACAGCGGTTGGATTTAAGGAAAAACAGCTAAGTTATAGGGTTTTAAATGAGAGGGCTAATCAGTTAGCACACCGCATAAAAAATCAATATGATATCCATCCCGATGACTTTATTGGTGTCATGCTTGATCGTTCGGATCAGATGGTTATTGCCATACTCGCTATCCTGAAGTCGGGGGGTGCCTATGTGCCAATCGATCCGGAATACCCCGTTGAAAGAATTGACTACATGGTCAAGGATATTGATTGTAAGGTAATCATCACCGAGAAAAAGCACGCCAATCTCATCGCCTCAAAATCAATCATTTTTGATACAGAACTGACTGATGATTCATCCAACTTAACAAGCTCTCTCACCCCAAATAGCCTAGCATACGTCATTTATACCTCAGGCTCAACCGGTCAGCCAAAAGGCGTGATGGTAGAACATCGATCAGTCGTGAGATTGGTCAAAAACACCAATTATATAGAAATCAATCAAGAAGATCGCATTCTTCAAACCGGACCACTGTCTTTTGATGCTTCAACCTTTGAAATCTGGGGAGCCCTATTAAACGGTGCCAGTGTCTATATGACCGGAGAGAAAGAGCTCCTTGATGTGAAAACGTTTGGGAGAATCCTCAAGGATTATGGTATTCGTATTATATGGTTGACTTCCAGTCTCTTTAACCAAATGGTGGATAGGGAGCAATCGATCTTTAACGGGTTGAAAAGCCTTTTGGTAGGGGGAGAACGGCTTTCGCCGCCCCATATTAATAAACTCAGGCTCGCCCATCCGCAACTGGAAATCATCAATGGTTATGGCCCCACTGAGAATACAACCTTTACTTGTCGTTACAAGATCAACAAAAACTTCAATGCGGATATTCCTATCGGTCAGCCCATCTCAAATACCCGAATTTACGTTTTAGATAACAACTATGAACCTGTTCCCATAGGCGTTCCCGGATATCTTTATATCAGTGGCGATGGACTGGCTAGGGGATATCTGAATGGTGAAGAATTGACCAAGGCCAAATTTTTGCCTTGTCCATTTGAGCCAGGGGAAAGAATGTACAACTCAGGTGACCTGGTCAGATGGTTGCCAGATGGTAATATAGAATTTTTAGGTCGTCAAGATGACCAAGTCAAGATCCGTGGCTACCGCATTGAATGTGGTGAAATAGAACATACCCTCTTGAAACATCAGGACATCAATGAAGCTGTCGTTCTAGCCAGAGAGATTGAGGGAGGCTACAAAGAACTGGTTGCCTATATCGTGAGTGATAAAGCACTCAATGTATCAGAACTACGGGCTTTTCTTGTCCAGTTCATACCTGATTATATGGTACCCTCGAAATTTGTGCCCCTAGAATCAATCCCGCTGACAGCGAATAAAAAGGTTGATAAGAGATCACTCCCTGAACCGGATGAAATGGGGATGGAGACGGGTATCGACTATTGTCCCGCCACAACTGAGCTTGAAAAACACCTAGTCAAGATATGGGAAGAAGTTATCGGTAGGAACCGGATAGGCATTAATGATAATTACTTTGACATTGGCGGCGCTGGTTATTTAATCACAATATCAAATCCAATGACTATTATATGGTGGCTTGGTATTTTTGGAGCAATTATGGGTTCGTCAATTCAAAATGCCTCAAAAACCGTTGCATTATT
>LUTY01002908.1 GCA_001640045.1 Candidatus Thiomargarita nelsonii
TAGAAAATGGTAGAATTGTAGAGCATGGGCATCACGACGACTTGATCCGTCGGGGTGGGACGTATGCACAACTATTTGAAAAGCAAGCACAACATCGCTCAAAGCCTTTCTACGTGGCAGCTTTGGCTATGCCTTATCATGGTTGCTATCAGTTCCATTTGTGCGGTGATATTGAGCATTATAGCGGTTATCGGTTATAGGCGTACTGAGTTAAATCCGAGGGCGACTGGATTTCTTATTTTTGCCGTGCCGATGCTTTGTGTTTATGCCATTTTTAATACGCTATGGGAGCCGTTAAATATAGAATTCTGGATTGCGCTATTACCTTTTATCTATTTAGTGCTGATGTTATTTATAACTCGTTCAGGATTCACTCCGTTTGCGACAAGTTCAATATTTGTCGTGGCACTTTTGATTGGAAATCTGCTGGGGAGTATTTTGCCACAAACTGATCGAAATACCGATTATTGTTACATCAGTAACCAATATTTCATGCGCCATGCTCAAGCGAATGATTATATAATAACGGGATGCGGTTATATGTGTAGTAATTACCTGTACCTATATACAGATGCGACGCTTTTTGATGTGACCCAAATTGAGGGTATCAGGCACGACTCTTCAGTCACAAATTGGGTCAATCGTATTTTGAATCACCAGCCTGGCAGAGTTTTAATTTCATCAACGGTTTTTGATCCGCCAAGTATGAGTGAGATTAATAGACGTTCTTACGAAAAAGTGATTGAAGCATTGAAACCGCTGCGGAAATCTCAAGTGTATGTGGATGATTTTCAGGTTGTTTGGGAATTGTAAGCTTGTCGGAGTCGGCCAGATTTATCTTGGACGTCTGAATTTTCTCGCTCCCACGCTCTGCGTGGGAGTGTATGTTAGCACCGCTCTGCGGTGCGGGACGCGGAGCGTCCCAGTATGCATTCCCACGCTCTGCGTGGGAACGAGGTAAGTAACGAAGTAAAATCACCTCAAATTTTTTAAATCGCGTTTCAATTCAGAATTGGTATAAGTCTACAAGGAAATCCTAATGGAAATCTACCGCTACCCCCTATTATGTTGGAAACTCACAGAAAAAGCCATTTGTGGACGATTAGTCGGCACTGACTATGAACTGGTCAATGCCCAAATACATAAATTAGAAGCCCATTTTGCCGAACATTTGCAACGCG
Organism: Candidatus Thiomargarita nelsonii; assembly: GCA_001640045.1. Classification (GTDB taxonomy): domain Bacteria; phylum Pseudomonadota; class Gammaproteobacteria; order Beggiatoales; family Beggiatoaceae; genus Thiomargarita; species Thiomargarita nelsonii_A. The sequence continues at coordinate 1,182 of LUTY01002908.1, forward strand.
AATATACCAAAAATTTCTCTCTACCTGATCCCATGCCCGATGCTCGCCTGAAAAAGCTAACTGTTAATGTTCGTCCCGCCTATGAAGAAGAAACCGGCATTTTTCCAGTGGGACATATTCTGAATATTCCTGTCGCGGCGGTTTATGGTAGCACAAAAGAGGGTTATGCCCAATGCTATATGCCTTTATTGGATCAACATTTCTATTTTTACAAGCCAGAACAATTACGATCCTTGATTGAATACTTTGCCCGTGATTATTTTAACAATATGACACCCGAAGCCTTGCACCGTTATTTGATCTTGGGCGAGCCTTGGTTGGAAGAAGTCACTGTCCGTGTCAAAGCGCGTGATATTCGTCGCGCTCAAGGGGCACAAAACAGGGAAGAAACTAAGACGCTGCAACAGGTGGCCGATAAATTTCCCCGTAAGACGAAGGGGAGCGGGATTGCCCCAGAAACGGCCTGGGAGCGCAGCGAATTGGTGGCGACATTGGTTGAAAAGTTAGAAACAGAGCGTGCCAGTGTTGTACTTATTGGTGAACAGGGGATCGGTAAGACGGCTATTTTGTTAGAAGCGGCTCGTAAATTTTTGGCCTTGACCAAAGATCATTCTCAAGGTCCTCAGTTCTTTTGGCGTACCACCCCTCAACGTATGATTGCCGGCGCACGTTATCTGGGCGAGTGGCAGGAAACCTGTGAAGAACTCATGGAAGAATTGCAGCGCACCGGGGATATTTTGTGGATAAATGACTTTGTGCATCTCTTGGCGGTGGGTGGTGATGGTCCAGAAGATTCCATTGCTGCATTTATGTTGCCTAATCTCCGTCAAGGCAGAATACAAATCGTTAGCG
>LUTY01002909.1 GCA_001640045.1 Candidatus Thiomargarita nelsonii
TTTAAGCATAAAGTCAAACGTAGTGATGTGATTTTAGGGATAGGGGATGATGCGGCATCCCCTAATTTGTCTAAATTGAGGAATTCGTGAGCCAATAGGAGTGGCAAGAAAATCAGGATATTTTTGACCCACTGATGTGGGCGCAGCACTTTCAACCAAGTTAGCCAACTCGTTTGAGGGATGGAAAATACTCTATCGGGTGGGCATTGTTTTCGCAAGCTGGCACTAGGTGTGCCTACAAAAAAGGCTTGATCGGCGGCTTGCAAAATGGGTAAATCGGCAGGAGAATCGCCGATATAGTCATAAATACCAAAACGTTGTTTTAAGGCATCACGTTTAGTGATACCTTTCATGTTGGTGTGTGCATCAGTGGCTATGGTATGGTCAAACAGTTTCAAATGCTCGGCAACGGCTTGTGCAATTGAGTGATGAGCTGCCGTTGCGAGTACCAAATGCCGCCCTGCATCCTTTTCACGCTGTAAAAATGCTAAAACATTTTCACGATAAGGTAGGGTGGTTACGTCTAGTGTGATTTGTTGGGCAATTTGATGTTTGAAATAAGCTTTGCCCTTTATTAGCCATAAGGGCAGCAAAAATACCATTAATAAATTGTGTCTTATTAATAACAACACGCTTTCCCATAGGGTATCGGTGGCAATTAGGGTACCGTCTAAATCGACGCATAAAGGTTTCATGGGAATAAGTTGTGTTTATTTTTATAGTTAGTTAGTTTTTTACAGGCGATGCAGAGCGTCTGTTTTTTCTTGCACTTTAAAAAAAGTCGTGCATAATAAGGCTACAATCAACTTTAACTTAATTTAAAAAATGCCAAAAGAAGATAGTATTGAAATGGAAGGTAGGGTTGTCGAGACGCTACCTAATACAATGTTTCGTGTCAAATTGGAAAATGATCATATCGTGACTGCTCATATTTCTGGGCGGATGCGTAAACATTACATCCGCATTTTAACGGGTGATAAAGTCACCGTGCAGTTAACGCCTTATGATTTAAGCAAAGGTCGTATTACTTATCGTTCTCGTTGAGTGTATCTAATAAGCCCCTGCTTGCGGCTTCGACTAAATCGAGTATATATTCAAAGCCTCCTTCATAGTAGGGATCAGGTACCTCGTGTCTGTTTAATTCTGGCGCAAAATCAAGAAATAAATGCAGCTTATGTTGTTGTTCTGGAGGACATAAAGATTGCAAAATTTGATAGTTATGTCTATCCATGGCTAATATATAGTCAAATTTGGTGAAATCTGCCTGAGTCACTTGGCGAGCGCGTAAGCTGCTTAAATCAATCCCACGTTTAAGTGCTGCCTTTTGTGAGCGTAAATCAGGTGGCTCACCGATGTGGTAGTCATGCGTGCCAGCTGAGTCAATGCTAATCTGTGCTCCCGCTTGTGTCACTAAATGGGTAAATACGCCTTCAGCGGTGGGAGATCGGCAAATATTGCCCATGCAAACAAATAATATTTTTATCATGGCGATTTTAACTTTTCTGCTTCTTCCAAACTTAAATGGCGTGCCTTATCGGCTAACATGACTGGCACGTCATCTTGAATAGGGTAAGCCAGTCGTGAACTTTTGCATAGTAATTCCTGATTTTTTTTATCGTAAATCAGGGGTTTTTGAGTGACTGGGCAGACTAAAATATCAAGCAGCCTTTTGTCCATTTTGTTAATCCTCTTCATTTTTTTGGTAGGAGTCCAAGATTTATCTTGGACGTCCAAACTAAAGTTTGGACTCCTATTTTCTGAAATATTCTAACTTTCTGAGTAATCGTTCACCAAAGCTGCTAGGCAAGTTCGCTTCTATGGGTAAATACCAATGTTGTGGGCTGGCAATTTGCCGACATTTGACCGCATCTTTTTCGGTCATAATCACGGGTAAGTCATCATTAAAGTGAATATCGCTTTGTTTATAGTGATGATGATCCGGAAATTCATGGCAATGTAATATTAAACCATAATCACGCAAAGTACTAAAAAATCGTGCCGGATGACCTATCCCTGCGATTGCATGTACAGTA
>LUTY01002910.1 GCA_001640045.1 Candidatus Thiomargarita nelsonii
CCACGCCATAAACCAAATCCGCAAAAGTTTATCGGCTATCAAAGGGGGACGTTTAGCCACTTATTTACAGGGGCATCGCGTATTGAATTTGCTGATTTCCGATGTGCCCGGCGATAATTTACAAGCGATTGGCTCAGGCTTGCTCACGCCACATGAACAATTGCCATTATCAAAGGATGCCTTGCCGGATTGGCTGCGTACTTTGATAGCACAGGCACGTCCTTTAGCAGAATCTGCCTGTTTCACAAATATTAAACAGCATATCATTGCGCGTCCCGCCACAGCACGACAGGCGGCTTGTGAAGTGGCAAAGGTTTATAATCATGATACTTTGATAGTGGGCGAGGCGGAACAGGCTGGGCGTACTTTAGCGCAACAATTATGCGCGGCTAATTCTGGTATTTATATATGGTCAAGTGAAACGACGGTACATTTACCAGAAAATCCGGGTCAAGGGGGGCGTTGTCAGCATTTGGCTTTAGTGGCAGCTTGTGAATGGGCGGGGCGGGATGATGTATTCCTATTAGCGGCGGGCACTGATGGTAATGATGGCCCTGGGGATGTGGCGGGGGCTTTAATTGATGGTGGTACCTTGGCGCGGGGTAGTCGAGAGGGACTTGATGCACAACAGTGTTTGGAAAGGGCGGATGCGGGACGTTTTTTAGCAGCGAGTGGTGATTTGATTTATACCGGACCGACTGGGACGAATGTTATGGATGTATTGATTGGTTTAAAGGTTTGAATCGCCATTGGGCATCTCGTAATCCGTTGCCCAATTGATATCTTTGGTTGTCTCCAAAGCAACACAACCTTGTCATTGTCTATCAAACAGGAAATGATTTTGGCCTCAGTTTTCTCGCCAATTTTTTTAGGGTTATAACCCTCGGCTCTTCTCTTATCCATTTGTCAAAAAAAAACGACATACTCAAAACGAAAAAAAACCCGCTGTATCTTCACACAGCGGGTTTAACATTTTTTTTGTTTGGCTCCCCGGGACGGACTCGAACCGCCGACAAGTTGATTAACAGTCAACCGCTCTACCAACTGAGCTACCAGGGAATAAAATCTTCGTCTATTTTCAATAAGTTATCACTAAGGATAACCCCATCATGGCTCATGCCAATCTGTTAGCGAGGTGTATAATACAAAATTTCGCAGATGAGATCAACCCCTAATTGAAAAATTTTATTTTATGGGGGTGAGCCCACTCAACAACGGGGAGCATTCTAATCAACTTTGTGCTCTAATGCAAGCCCTTGAGCAAAATTTATCTATAATTTTTTTCTCAGTACAGGACATTTTTTTTCTTGTCATTTCGACCAGAGGGAGAAATCTTGAATTTTCAAACTATTGAAGATCCCTCCTGTCGTCGGGATGACAAACAATTGATGACTTAAATAAATTGTCCTGTACTGATAATTTGTTTATATAAAAACATAAATTATTATTATGGAACCCATAATTGATGAACTACACACCCTTGGCGATTTTATACGCTGGGGCGCAAGCCAATTTAATCAAGCACAATTATTTTTTGGACATGGTACTGATAATGCAATTGATGAAAGCGTGGTGCTCGTTTCACACGCTTTACACTTACCCCGAGAAATCCCAGATATTTTATGGCACACGCGACTAACATACTCAGAAAAGCAAACCGTGCTCGAACTTTTAAATAAGCGAGTGCGAGAACAAATCCCAGCCCCTTATCTCACCCATGAAGCCTGGTTTGCTAATCTGCGCTTTTATGTTGATCAACGTGTTTTGATACCCCGCTCCCCAATAGGCGAATTGATAGTGCGAGAGTTTGAGCCTTGGGTTAAAGTTGATAAAGTTAAGCGAGTGTTGGATTTATGCACTGGTAGCGGTTGCATCGCTATTGCCAGTGCCATCTTAGCCTTTCCAAACGCAGAGATTGATGCAGTCGATGTATCCACTGAAGCCCTTGAGGTTGTTCAACAAAACATTAATATTTATGGACTAGAACAGCGCATACATACGGTGCATTCCGATTTATTTTCCAACTTGGCGGG
>LUTY01002911.1 GCA_001640045.1 Candidatus Thiomargarita nelsonii
ATCCAGTCGTCCATAACGTTGGAACGATTTGAACCGGGCCAACCGCCCCAAGGACCACCGCCCCAAGGACCACCACCACCCCAAGGACCACCACCACCCCAAGGACTACCACCCCAACCATTGCTGCCGGGGAAACTATTACCCCACCAAGCTTGTGCGGGTGAAGCGAGAACGGCACCACCAAGAATGGCAGACAATGCCACAGCTTTAGCAAAATGTCTCATTTATTTACCTCTCAAAAAATGTAGGAAATGATTTCCAAATTGGAAATTGTTACAATTTTCCAAAAATTATAATCCAATCTACATCTCATCCAGTCAAACTAGATTTTGGATTACTTTAATATAAAACAACCCCTGCTCAAAAATCCTGCAAAGGATTGAATCAGTCTACAAGTTAATTATTCTTTTAGTCAAGAAAAGATTGAGAAAAAGAAGAAATATTCTTATTTTTCAAATAGTTTAATAAATATTAATGAAAAATAATATAATTATTAATTATAAATAGGAGTCCAAGATTTATCAAGGAAGTCCAAGATAAATCTTGGACTCCTACCACCACAACTTATTAATTTTCGGCTTCAGTTGAAGGACGAGGTGCTGGAGCACCACAACCAGAAGCTGGTCCGCCATAAGGATAACCCCCCCAGCCGCCGCCATAAGGATAACCGCCATAGCCGCCGCCATAAGGATAACCGCCATAGCCGCCGCCATAAGGATAACCGCCATAGCCGCCGCCATAAGGATAACCGCCATAGCCGCCGCCATATGGATAACCGCCATAGCCGCCGCCATATGGAGAACCATATCCATAAGGACCATAACCATAATAATCACGACCATAGCCACGACCATAGCCACGTCCACCCATGGACGTATTAAAATTCATATCGCCCCAACCGGAGCCATCCATCCAGTCATCCATAAAAGATGATGAACCAGGCCAACCACCCCACCAAGCTTGGGCTGGCGTAGTCGCAACAATCGCTCCACCTAAAATGGCAGACAGTGCTAGTGCTTTAGTCATGCTTCTCATAATCTTAGCTCCATAAAATGTCAAACAGGATTTAATGAGACTAGTTAATGAATCAACGGTGGGCAGGATACATGATTCAATCTATATTAGCAATACATAATTTTCTAATATTAGCATTTTTAATAATAAGAGATTGTTTTTTTTATTAAAAATAGTTAAAAAAAATTTTCGGCACAGTCTATCAATACAGTTATCAGTTATCAGTTATCATGAGTGCAAGGCGTACCTTGCACGGATTTAATTATCTCGATCTTCTAAACCATCGCCGCTGTTGAGAGCTAGCCATTTTTTCGCTACTTTCACTTTCTGCAATCGTAAAAAACGCCATATGAATCACAGATTCATCTGCCACGAGCGCAGAGCCAACCATCGTTCTCCCTTCAAAACGGTGATCGTCCCCATATCCCGTTGAGGGATAATGTTGTGCGGTGCAGTCGGAGATGGCTGCTAAAAATGCCTGCGCTTTGCTGACAGACGCCGTATCACTTGGCTCACTGGACTGTCGCCCGCCAGTCATTTTGGGTAGCTTAGCAATATGAACGACAATAACAAAGATCATCTCATCCCCGCCTATCACAAAATGATGACGCGGGTTGAGCAAACACAGAAAACGGCGACTACTAAAAAAAGCTTGCAACAACATATTGAGGCGGCTACCGAGGCTGCTGTTCAACTTGAAGAGCTGAGTCGCGAAGAGGCTGAACACATTGGTGATTATTTACGGCGGGATTTGCACGATGCCGCTGAATTTATTGTTACCACTCAACGCGCCTTAGCGGATTGGATGCGCTTTGACTTAACACTGATTGAACAGCCTTTGCTCAATATGTTTAGCCTGATGGTTGATCAAACTAAATTAGAATTGGAAAATCTCGCAGAATCGGCACGTTTGGCGACTGAGTGGCACAATGCCGATAGCGGCGCGGAGACTCGCTTGAGTAACATAACGGATGTCTTGTCCATTGATTGAAATGCCGCCTCCAGTGACATCATAA
>LUTY01002912.1 GCA_001640045.1 Candidatus Thiomargarita nelsonii
TCAGATTCAACGAAAGATAGTAAAGTATGGGATAGATTGGTTCAGGCACTTTATGCAACGGGTACACCTAAAGGGGTGATGATGAGCCATCGTGCGGCCTTAAGTTTTATCAATTGGTCTTATGCCTGTTTTCAGGTGCAGTCCACTGATAGAGTTTCTAATCACGCGCCGCTGCATTTTGATCTGTCAATTTTTGACATTTTTACCACCATTAAGGCGGGTGCCACCGTCATTTTGGTGCCGCCCAATTTGTCGGCCTTTGCGATCAATCTTGCCGATTTTATTGAAAAAGAGCGGATTAGTATTTGGTATTCAGTGCCGTTGGTACTCACGCAACTGGTACTCCGAGGCCATTTGCAACGACATCAATTTCATCATCTCCGGTGCGTATTGTTTGCTGGCGAAGTTTTTACAATCAAGTATTTACGTCAATTGATGTCACAAATTCCACACGCTAAGTATTATAATCTCTATGGTCCGACGGAGACTAACGTTTGCACTTACTATCAGCTTGAAGAGATTCCGCCTGAAGCGGTGGATGTCATTCCTATTGGGAAAGCCTGTGCTAACACCGAAGTGCTAGTGCTTAATGATCGGGGTGAAATAGCGGATTTTGATGAAGAAGGAGAACTGTGTGTACGGGGTCCATCATTGATGACCGGATACTGGGGAATGCCAGAGCAAACTCAAGCCGTTATCGTGCCTTATCCCAAGCAACCATCCCTAAGCATGTATCGAACTGGCGATAGGGTTAAACAAGCACTCGATGGTCACTATTTCTATCTAGGGCGGCGTGACAGCCTGATCAAAAGTAGAGGATACCGGATTGAATTAGGAGAAATCGAAACAGTGATTGGGCACCATCCCAAGGTTGAAGAAGTGGCTGTTATCCCGATTGCTCATGAGCACACAGGAAATGAGATCAAAGCGGTTGTGGTGAGACAGGCGGGTAGTCAGTTGAACGAGCGTGATCTGCTACCGTATTGCGCTAAACATTTACCCAAATATATGATACCTAGTATTGAATTTCAGAGTGCACTACCCAAAACATCCACTGGAAAGGTTGATAGAACTTTACTGCGTCAGCAACATATCAATTCAAATTTTAACGGTATAAAGTATATACCAATAAGCGATAACTGATAACCGAAATGATAAAGTATTTCACGGTTGAAAATTACCGTTCAATTAAAACGGAAAATATTCTGGAATTTGATGCCAATAATGATGTCGCTCATCCGATCATTGGCTTTGCCGGGGCGAATGCGTCGGGTAAAACCACGGTACTTCAGGCGCTAACTTTTGTGTTATGGTTTATGCAACACTCTTTCCTGAAAATTGATGAAAGTGCTGAGATTCCTTGTGAACCTTTTTATACGCTCCCGTCATTGCCTACCCAGTTTCATTTAATTTTTGCACCACGTTCTTCGGTGGATGGCAAACCTGTGGATTATGAATATCAACTGTGCTTGACTAAAGAAAAAGTCATAACGGAGAAACTGAACTATTTTCCCAATGGAAAAGAAGTACTCGTTTATCGTCGTCATAACAATAAAGTTCAATTTGGTGATGGTGTCACTTCTATTGATACCAAAGATTTGAGAGCCAATTGTTCTCTCATTTCGTTTGCCGCTCAATTTGCCTCCCAAACGGTGGCAATCGCTTGTAAACATTATACCGTTCAATCTAATTTGGATGCTAATGGATTGAAACAAGAGATATTTAATTCATCTACCCTAGATAAATGGTTAGCTGATGAAGAGATGAGACATCGCATTCAGACTTGCTTAAAACTGGCGGATGTTGGCATAGAAGAGATTGATTATAAATATATAATAGGAGAAAAAACGCATTTTAGACATAAAATAGATTTTATGTTAGTCAATTTTATTTATCGTTTAGAAAGTGCCGGCACATTGCAATTTTTAGCGGTGTTATATCGTGTGTTACAGGCTTTGAAAGAGGGAGCGGTACTGATTTTTGATGAAATTGAATTGAAATTACATCAAAATTTAGTGGCTTATATAT
>LUTY01002913.1 GCA_001640045.1 Candidatus Thiomargarita nelsonii
CAGACTGTCAATAACATGGTATCTTTTAATGCCATTAAAAATTTTATGAGAGAATTGTTCTATCATTGCTTGCCAATTCAAGAGCTTATGGTAACATTAACGGAGTGGTTTATCAAGGCTCCAACTTATGCTAAACGAGGGCGTGATGTATCACGTTCAAGCCGCACAGCTAGAGTTTCTTTAAATTACTATAAACGTGTTTATAAGCCTTGTTTTTAGTAAAAGGCAGCTTTTTTAACAAAATACGGTTTTATTGATTTCATATTCAATGATTTTGAATGGGTTGGGGGAGTTTTTGCTTAAAAATGGCTTAAAAATGATTTAATAACGGTTTTTATCAAAAAATACAATATTTCTGCGTTCAGAGATAAACAAAATTCTTAAAATTAGATTTGCCATTATTTTTGAAGTGTTAATATATATTTATATATATTTAATACTATTGATATTAAATTAATTTTTATAAAAAAGTTTTATAAAAAAACCTCTAAATTTAAAATTTAGTATATCTGCGTCATTATTAAAATAAAAACCGCGTGGCAAGTGTTATTTTTGACTCACACAATGCGCCATCGTAGCTAGCCGCGCAAACCCCTTATGGTATAAGGCAGCTTAACTTAATGGCAGTGAAGTGTAGGGTGCGTCCTACGCACCTGATGTCAGATAGTATGCATCTTTGCTCTGCAAAGAGTCTTCTGACCCTAAAACTCTGCTAACCCCTCAGCAATCGCATCAGGATGCAGGACATGCACGCTTGGAAATTTTTTAGTATCGATTTCTAATTCAATATGACTGACCACAATTCCCAAAAACGAAATACCCTCCTCTGTCAAGGACTGTAGCAGCTTTTGGCGCGACTCATCCCAATTTAATAAAATACAAACACAGGCACTGAGGGAGGCGGTGTGTTCCATCGCTAAGTTGTATAAGTCCTGAAAGGGTTGATCAGTACAGGTTTCCACACAAGCCAATATTTCTAGCAATTGCTCGCTTTGTGCCAATCCGCGTCCACTGGTAAAATTATAAGCTTGTGTACCAACAAACATCAAGTCTAATAAAACTTCATGGTTGCGCGGCGCACAGGCAAAAGAGGCTGCAACAGAGACTGCGGCTTCAAATACTTCTCCGCCGGCTTCTTCGGTAAATGTATCAAAAATGAGGGCATGACGAATAAAATATTCATCCTGAAATTCTTTGACGATAGGTTTACCAACTTTTGCCCAACTTTTCCAATGGATATGTCGCAATGAATCACCAGGACGATATTCGCGTAAGTGATCAAAATCTGCTTGCTCTCCGGTTCCCAATGCTAATGGTACCCCACCCATTTGATATTTTCTTGCAATTGATAACGATATTTCACTGACAGGATAACGTTTAGGTAAAACCAGTAAACGAGTGGGCATGTCAATAGTGTACAAGGCATTAAATAAACCCAGCGGATCAGAACGGGCAAAAGTCATACTGGTGAAATTTACATATCCTCTCCGTAAGGGCGTGAGAGTCATTTTTATGGAGGCTGAAGAATTGGGAGAGATGGCTGGCAAGCTTTGTTCAGCCACTTCTGCCCCTTTACTGATATTCATCAACCATAGCCAACGTGGATAACCCACATAATTATCAAACCAGTTACGTTTTTCTTGTCCCGGTTCTTTTGCCCTTAAAAAACTTTCAAAGCTAGGCGGATGCAATTTGATATTCTCTCGTAATATCAAACTTTGTTGCCGTTTTTGGGTATGATTTTGTACCTGCACTTGATAGTGCAATGTTTCGCCAACTGTAGCCAATTGTGGTAAATCACGTCGCGCCGTTAAACGCACTCGAAAAAACCAGCTACTGAAGATAGCTAACAGCAATAATGCCAGCAAAAGGGAAAATAATTGATAAGCTAAATTTTGCCGGGTGTCGATGCCAAACACGCCTGCCGCCATCCAGCTAGCGAGTAGCAATAAGCCAATTTTAGTAAAACGTTGCTTGATCCAGCGATCCAAGGCAAATATCACTCGAAAATTATGGAATAAAAAATAT
>LUTY01002914.1 GCA_001640045.1 Candidatus Thiomargarita nelsonii
GCCAAAGGCTCATCGGGTAACATCTATCGGATTTTTCCCATGCAAGCTTTTAAAGGCAAAGTGGTGAACAATTTTAATCCGGTTTTACCCGGTGTGGATTATTACGTCCCCAAAAAAGACAAGGCGTTTAGTTTGGGTGGCTCTGCTGGCAAAGAGACGCTTTATTTTATAGTGTCTAAACAGCCAGAGGTTGAGCTAGAAAGTCGATACAGTCAAATTTTACACGCTCGCTCCATCAAAACTCAAGCGACTGAAATGGTAGCCGCTTCCCGTGGCTTTGAAGAAGAGGTGTTAAGCCGAGATATCACTGACATCGTTTATGATCCCGTGTCTGAACAAAAACAAACTTATGAGATCAACGAGGCTGGCAAACAGTTTATTGTGATACGTGATCGCTTGTTAAGTTGCGACGGTTGTGTGAGTCGGGTGAGTTATGAATTGAGGTGATAAATAGCATGAAAGCCATTGAAATGAATACTATTATTTCTGAAGACCGCAGACTGAATTTGCAATTGCCCCCAAATATTCAGGTGGGAAAACATCATATTTTAGTCGTGATTGATGAACAGCCTATGGTGCCAAATACTCATAATATTCAAGCACAACCAAACTCTATTTGGCCATCAGAACCTCCATCCACCAATATTCATGCCGCTGTTGTGGCTTATGCGACACAACATGCGGGGACCAAAATGGACTTGGATTACGAACTTGAGGAAGCGAGTCTTGAATGCTTAAATCAGGATAAGGAAATCAAATGAAACGTGGAGAAATTTATACAGCTAATCTACGTCCACGTTCTGGTGCCGAAATCAGAGGTGATAAACCACGCCCGGTTATTATTGTTTCACATGATGGGTTTAATCAAGTGTCAACTTGGCAATCTATCATAGTGATTCCCATTTCTACTTCATCAGCACAAGCGAAACGAGGACCTACAGCTATCTTTTTACCCCAAGGCTCAGGTGGATTAAATTATGACAGCATTGCCGTGTGCCACCAAATAACCACATTAGATAGAAGTAAATTAACGCATAAAATAGGTACACTTTCTGCTGAGAGTTTGCGGCGTGTCGAAGAAGGTATTAAAATTGCGTTAGATATGGTAACTCTATAATAAGTACAACGAATTGAGAAATAAACGAAACGAAGTAACGAAGTAATTAAAAACGACCTCCTAGTACCAATCATTCAATTCGTTTATTTCCTAATTAGTTGTACTATTGTCCTGCATTAGTTGTACTCTCATTATACTAACTTAAAGGAGCCACTAACATGAAATCCAAAATCTGGCGAGTGCTACTTTCACTCCTACTACTCTCCCTAACCGCCTGTGAGTCCAACTCTACCAGAGCACCCTATGACAACGATCCGCCATCTCATGCGATTAACGACCAGCACACAGGCAAAAAAATGGCCCTTGTCATAGGCAATTGGGCTTATCGGTTTAAACCCCTCAATAATCCTCAAAACGATGCGCGAGAGATGGCGCAACTGCTGAGAAAATTAGGCTTTGAGGTGATCCACAAGGAAAATCTGGGCTTTGAAGATATGCAAGATGAAGTGATCAAATTTAAAGTTAAGCTCATGGAGGATAAAGGGCAAGTGGGTTTATTTTACTTTGCAGGACATGGTTTAGAGATCCAAAAAGAAAACTATTTACTGCCAACCGATTTGCGTGTGCCAGAGACCGAATTAGTTAAAGAAAACCCCATCCGAGCCCAATGGGTGGTTAAAGTGATGGAAAACGCTGGCAGCAAAGTCAACATTGTGATATTGGATGCCTGTCGCAAATTTCCGCGACCAGAGAAATTCCGTGATCCCAGTGAAAAAGAAGGTTTAGCCGCCATGAGTGCCGCCAAGGGTACTATCATTGGTTTTGCCACGGGTTCTAATCAAACCGCATCAGATGGCAAAAAGGGTACTAATGGTTTATACACTGGCCATTTATTAAAGTTTATGCGACAAGCGGGGTTAAGCATAGAAGATGTGTTTAAAAAGACTCGACAACAAGTGGCTTGGGAGACT
>LUTY01002915.1 GCA_001640045.1 Candidatus Thiomargarita nelsonii
GCTCAGCGCAGGGACGCTTAAAGCACCAAAAGATTTTAAAGGCGCGTTGGCTCTTGAACGCCACAAACCGGAGGCTTTTAGATCACTCAATAACACTAATCCACCTTTTCCATAAAGACGCTGCAAAAGTTTGCCCTTCCCCGTTTGAGCTTGTAGCCGGATAAGCTGCTCATTTATCTCTACAATTGTATAGTCCCCTAAAATGGGAAAAGCTTGAAACCAAGGGCGGGTGAGTTTGTCCTTGGCATCAGTACCACGCACCGGCAATGAGAGATTTTCTGGTGGATAGAAAATGATACCTTGTGAATTTTCTAGGTAAATCGTCAACTCTTGCGCTAAAGCTGATCCAATTAATAATAAATATAATGCCATTAAAATACTAATTTTGTTCATCATTTATTTTCTCTAGGATGTGACTCAATTCTTGAGTATGCACCGGCACCGAAAAATGTATCCTCGTTTTAGGCAAGGCAACCACCGAGCCGTCTTTCAGAAAAATTTTGCCCCAGTAAAACAAACGATACTGTTTAAAATCCTCAAACAGCGTAAATTTTTGAGTGTACAATTTATAAGGTTCTTGAATAATCACCACCTGACTCGCTTGACGATAGCCTTTGCTATCTACCATTTCACTTTGCAAGGCAATGGCTTTTACAAGATCAACCGCTATGAAAAATCGAACTGTTTGTATCCGATAGCCATCATTTGTCCATTCTTGAGTCGATTGCTGTACGACTTCTACCGGAAACAGATGCACTTGCTCGACATAGACAGGGCTATGGATAAGCGTCTTGGTTTGCTTGAACAATCGAGGAGCCTTATAGCGCAAGCGTATCGCTCCTTCTGTTTGATAATATTCAAAAAATTGGCGACGGAGTGTAAAAACAATGGCAGCCATATCAGTCAATGGAACAAAAGTTTGAATAGCCCCCTGAGCCATTAGCTCAGTCACGCTTTGTTGTAACTGTTCAATTGTATTGACGGTTTTTAAAGTAGCCAATATCGTCGGAGAAAATGTCACTTCAAATGGGGCTGCCTCTAAAGTTTGATAGTCTCCAGAAACGGCAAGCACATAAAAATGGCTTTTGAGAGATTGCTCAAATAAGGCAAACTGTTGAGGAGTCAGTGGCACATCCAAGTGCCAAGTTTGCTCCGCAGTTTGAAAGACGTGCCCGCGAATCAGTCCAGTTGGGAGCTTGAGTGCTGCCCACACCAACGGCTTATTTAATGGCACAGTGCCTTGCACAATCCCGCCTTGAACAAGTTGCCCTTGGTTATCTATAAAAGAGGTTTTAATCAGGCGTAGTTGGGCACTCGCATAATCGCCGATTAATAAAAAAATGAGTGTCAGGCTAATACGAATCATCATAATGGGTTGTCTATCAATACATAAGGAAAATCAGATTGTTGCCAAGGCGTTGTCTGATCTACGAATTTGATACGCCATTGAAAGCGATAAATGGGATCATGTTGCCGATCTCGTTTTAAAGCATAGTGAATCGTGTAGCTCGTTGTGCCTATAGATAAGGGAATCGTTTTAATACGCCCTTGATAGTTGATCTCGATTGCTTGCGCTCGCTGAAAGAGCGTATCGCTCACGTCGAATCTGATTGGGTAATCTTGATCAACAAGCATTGCCACCATAGCGTCAGGATTCACTTGAAGGCTAAGCGGCAAGGTGTGTTTGGTTTTGATCTCAAAACCTAAAATGTCAGTGTTCAAGCGCATTTCTAATGTCATGCCTTGTGCTAAAAAGTGTTCAAAGACTTTAGCTTCTCGACTGTCTAAACTGGCGACTAAAATAATATGCTCTCCATTCACATGCAGAGTCGTTATTTCAAGACTCGCCAGGGTGTCTGGCAAATATCTGAATCCAACCGTTGAAGCCGGTGGTATGCCCATGACTAGGTGAGGCGTGCTGGAAAGATGACGCGCTCTTTATCGGTACGGCTTGCTCGTCCAAGGCAAGGAGAGACTTATCGTTTTTATTTCATTGGTTCACAAGGAGAATGTTGGTTAGGACCG
>LUTY01002916.1 GCA_001640045.1 Candidatus Thiomargarita nelsonii
CCTGATAAAAAGTTGAACAAACTCAATACGTTTTTAGATACGATTATTAATCAGGTGCAAAATGGTCATCTTGAAACCTCCATACCTGTTATAGCCTACTATGGTAATGATCGAGCCGTCTCATCCTCTGCCCAACAGCAGCTTCAGAAAAATCCCCATCAAAATTTTAACCGCTTTGGTGCCTTAGAAGGGAGTTTAGAAGCCATTACCCATTTTCGTACCGTCTTTGAATGGTTTACAATCCAAGAAAATGAGGAACTGAGAGAAATTAAAAAACGGCAAGATTGGCATTATCAATTACCGGTGTTGAAAGCGGTTCGTCAATCTATTCGTCAAATGCTGCCCGGATGTTCCAATCCGCGCACAGAATCTAAGCCTTCACAATTTTTAGTTGATTTTGACTCAGGAAAACGGGAAAGCTTGGCACTTGATCAACTGAGTGATGGCTATCGCACAACATTGGCACTCGTTATGGACTTGGCACGGCGTATGGCACAAGCAAATCCTCAAAACACCTTAGCATCAGAAGCCATTGTTTTAATTGATGAAGTGGATTTGCATTTACACCCGCTCTGGCAGCAACATGTTTTAGTTGATCTCATGAGAACTTTCCCCAATACACAATTTATCGTGACGACACACAGTCCGCAGGTACTCACCAGCATCAAACCAGAACATATTATTCATTTGCGGCGCAGCGGGGGAGAAATCATCGCAGAAACAACGGACTCTTATTCTTATGGGGCAAAAAGCGGAAAAGTGTTGACGAGAATCATGGGTGTGGATGAACGCCCGCCAAATGAATTTAGCCGGTTGCTTAATGAATATTATGAACTGATTGAAAAGAATCTGGGAGAAAGCGATAAAGCACTGAAGCTGCGTCAGCAACTAAATGAGTTGTCCGGTGATGATCCGGAATTGATCAGTGCTAAAATGGAAATCCGTCGTCGTCGTGCGCTTTATGGGTCTCAAAAATGAAAAAGGTAGGACAGCTCGATACCGCCCCCACTGGATTGCAACATTTTCTGGAACGGCATTCTGAAGAACGAAATTGGAATATATTCAAACATTATCAGGATTATAAGAATGATAAAAACCAAAATGCAGATAAAGAACTGATAAACGCTTTGATTGAGCGACAGCATGGGCTTTGTGCTTATTGCGAAATTGAGCTGACTGAAACAGATTCTCAAGTTGAGCATTTTCATCCCAAGTCAGATACGAGCGATAGCATTAACTGGACGTTTGAAATTACCAATTTGTTTGCCGCTTGCAAAGGGGGTACTGCAAAGAATCTTTTTGGGGAAAATACTCGTTTTCCAGTACCAAAGCGTTTTCGAGAACCAACCAAAAAAAATCGTAGTTGTGGCGAACCTAAAGGTAATCAAGTACCAGGCCTTGACATTGACATATTGAAACCAAGCGAATTGCCTCCTACGCCGCCATTATTCTCTGTTTCCCGCAACGGGGCAATCAGTGTCAATGAAGAAAATTGCCATCAAGCGGAGATTGATCCTGTCAAGGCAGAGAACACGATAAGAGAACTTAATCTCAACTGTGAACGCTTGAAGGATGCTCGAATGGAAGTTTTGGAAAAACTTAAAAACACCTTAGAAAATGAAATGATAGAATTAGGCGAAACCGCATCTGATGAAGAAATTATGGCTTTGCAAGTACGCCTTGCTAAACAATTTTTATTTGAAAAACAAGAATATTTAGGCGAATTTTTTACCACTATTCGCTCTTATTTTGGTCTTGCGGCTGAAAAGGTATTGGGCAACTCCCTTGGGCGGTGGATATGACTTTTCTTGAGCTTAATCTTCTTAACAACTACACCCGCCCAAGCCTCGCGTCAATGCCATTACATTAAGTTAAGCGCAGAGGAGTAGGCGACAAGAATAGGCGATAAATCGCCTACTACGAACTTGTCGTGCAAAAGGGTCTCAAGAGAGCGATGATAACTCAAATGGAATTCTTTAGTGCGTTGCAGGGTGTGGTCGCCATGACGACACTGGATCAGGATAT
>LUTY01002917.1 GCA_001640045.1 Candidatus Thiomargarita nelsonii
CAGTTGTACTTTCCCCCCCTTGCCTTGGTGACCATTTTGTGCCGTTTTACCGTCGGGACCTTTGGCACCCGGTTGGGCTGAACTCAGGCGCACACGTTTGCCTGGATTGCCACCTTGACCACCGGGGGCGGGCTGTCCTGCTTTTCCATCGGCTCCTCCACGATAAATGATGGATAAGTTGGCATCGTAATGGTCTCTTACTTGTAAAATCACAATGCCTGCATTGCCACCATTGCCAAAAATCTCTCTTTCTCGAAACGGCACCAAATAGGGTTTACGTCGCCAAATGGCGAAAACCGCTTTTGCGGCAACGGTTGCGGGAATGATATTCGATGTGCCATTGAGCACAGCATCGCGTTTACGTTTATATTCATAGCCTAAATCTTTGGCAGCTATTTCCAATTTTCGCTGAATATCATCATTGGAACGATAGTCGCGCAAATCGACTGGAGTTTGACTATTAGTGGCTTTTGTGATTTCGTATAGTAATGCTTGATTTAAGTCTTCTAACTCGTAGAGACGCAATAAAACAAAAGCAGCCTCAAAATCATCATCAGGCAACTCGCGTAAAGTATTTGCGATAGTCATGCAAGTTTGCCCACCATTGATAATTTGCAAGTTATCTATTTTGACGGAATAATTTTGATGTTGCAGGGCATTATAACGAAATTGGCTGCAAATCATGGTAATACCATTATTATAAAAGTAGAAATTAGGGCGCTTTTCAGGCTTCAATAAACTTTCCCGTATTTCCTGATTGACGCGATTATGGTGCAACCCTAAATAACGGCGAAGATTGCGCTCTAGCAAATTGTCACCATAACGATCAAATAAATTTTTGATTTCATTGACAGAGATTTTACCAATTAACACTCTTCGATAGTTAAATTCTTCAACCACCGCTTCACCCACCAATTGCAATTTATCGCTGATCGATTTTGGTTGTAGCAATAATTGAACCAAGCGTTCATGGTTAATATGAAACCAACTGACTTGATTGCCAAATCCAGCGGCATCGATATATTGTTGTGCTTCTTGTTTCCAGGGCAAGCCATTGTTACATAACATAACGCGCACATTGGGACGATATCCATCTAGCACAAGTGCGCGTATTTCTTCAATTCTTAACTGTAATTGGGGATTAAAATTGAGTGTTTTATCAGGATCAAATAAAGCTTTGAGAGTGACAAGCAGTTTAACAACAGCATTTTCTGGAAAATGAGAAGTGCCCTCAAGCTTGCGCTGGTATTTACCCTGAAATATTGTGACGGTAAATTCATCATCTTGTAAATCACCAATATGCAAGCCATCGATCCCAGCATCGTTACCCCCCTCAGTTAAAGAGTCTATCGCTTCTTCTGGTGACTTATCGAGGACAATTTGAATACAAAGCAAAACAAAGGCGACTGAATTCAAAAAGTTTTCATCTTGCTTTGTCGTGTTCAATTGTTGTTGTATGTTGTTTTTATATTGTTTGGCAATGTGTTTGACACGTTGGCCTATAATACCCATATTAATAGTCATAGAATTATCATTTAATTACTTGTCCCAATCGAATTGTAGGGTGGATACGCTATCGCTTAATCCACCCTACATATACTCATAATACCAAATAGGCGGCAGGATTTTCACTCCGCAAGCAAGCCAAAGTTGGATAGTTTCCACCAAAATTCATCATTATTAGTCGGCATAAATTCAAGCTCTGCCCAAAGCGGAATAGGACCTAAAAGTGTTTGGTAGTTGGCGCGGGAGATGCTTATGTTTAGGTTGGGGGCAATGGTGACAGTGGCCGTACTGTCTACATTTATCCCGCAGGAGGTTGGGTTATCAATACAAATTTGTTTACCTGCTTGTACACCTGCATCATAACTGGCTTGGCATGAGTCACCATGATTATAAAGCTGTTGGATTTCGGATTGGGTAAGAGCTCGTTTATATATTCGCATATCATCAATTAAACCCAAAAATGAATAATTAAAGCCATTTCTAATAGGGTCATAATTCGGATTATTACCACTAAAAGT
>LUTY01002928.1 GCA_001640045.1 Candidatus Thiomargarita nelsonii
CTGCACCCACTCCCATGCGTTCCCAGCGGTGTCATATATACCAAACGGATTAGGAGAGAAAGAGCCAACTGGTGCTGTATATTTCCAACGATCTTTTCCTTTTGCTAAACCACTACAACAACTATCAGCACCATAATTAGCATACTTATGAGAAGCTGTATTGCCCCACCAATACTTAGTATCTGTCCCAGCACGAGCGACATACTCCCATTCGGCTTCAGTAGGCAAGCGATACTTTTCACCAGTTTGCTGACTTAACCACTTGGCATAAGCCACTGCATCATGCCAAGACACATTAATCACTGGACGATTGTCACGCCCCCAGCCCTCATCATGGGGCTTTTTTCTACCCGTCGCTTGAGCAAATTTGTCATATTCAGCAAACGTCACCTCATACCGCCCCATCCCAAACTCTTTCGTAATAGACACCCTATGCACCGGCTTTTCGTCACTACTACCATC
Organism: Candidatus Thiomargarita nelsonii; assembly: GCA_001640045.1. Lineage (GTDB taxonomy): Bacteria > Pseudomonadota > Gammaproteobacteria > Beggiatoales > Beggiatoaceae > Thiomargarita > Thiomargarita nelsonii_A. Next base: position 463 of record LUTY01002928.1, read on the forward strand.
ATTGCTACCCATTTGAAAAGAACCCGCCGCAATCCACACCATCTCAGGACCTTTACCACCACCCTTTAAACGATCTTGGAAAACTTGACCTGCTTGGCGACGACTGGGCTTTGATGTCACCACGGGCTCAGTTTCCAACAAATATTCAAAAGGCCGTAAGTTCGGAGATTCAGGATTCACCTTGCGTAAAGCCGCCATATATTGCAAAGCTTTCTGCGTTTTTTGACGACTCACTGCGTATTTTATCCAAGCCACATATTTCGCCTCTATTTTCTCTAAGCCCGCTAAAGCCTCCGCATTATTCGGGTCTTTTTTTAAGACTTCGCTATAACAGCTTAAAGCCGTGCCGCCTACTCCCGTTGTCAAACGATTGGCTTTAAAATGTCGCTGGCAGGTACGCAACCATTGTGGACATTTTGGGCAGGAGATTTTATCCGGCGACGGATTAAAATAAAACAGCTCATTTAAAGCATTTGAATATTGCGGTTGTTGCGGTTCTTGCCGACCCTTTCGTGTCGCCTTCATCACTGAGCGTCGCACTTGAGTTAAAGCATCCGATATCGACAAATTTGGTTTTTGAATCCACTTAAGCAATTCCTTCACATAAGGACTATTTTGTCCATGTTTACCATCGAAAGCTGGCTTACCTGGGGCAGCGGCGTAGGCAATCAAGGAGCCGGGCACATCTGATTGTTTTGCCATGCCTGGGGGGATAGCTTGGCCTTTGCCCCACGACTTCACCATCTCTGGCGGCGTGCGACAGGAATCCAAAAACACCAAATTCACGGCATTACCAGCAGTATTCATCGCCTCTAAGACTTCATTCACGGCAACGGTTTTTTTCGGCAGAGCATAAGCACCATATAATGATTCACTGGCACCGATAGGTATTAGATAATTCTGGTTTTGGTATTGAATACCATGCCCAGAATAATAAAATAAGCCAACGCCCGAGCGTTGAGATAGGAGTTGATGAAATTCACCAATCGCTTGTTCCATCTCATCTAAATTAAGATTGGTTCGCTTAATCACTTGAAAACCTAATTTTCGCAACACTTTAGCTAAAGCGCGTGCATCCCGAACCGGCGCACTTAATGGTCCTTCTTGATAGGCGGCATTGCCAATCACTAAGGCAGTGCGGGGGGTGGCAGATAAGACGGGTTGAGTTAGGATTATGCCTAATAAAATAGTTGTGGTTATTTTTAACATTGGTTAATTACTCCTCTTTTGGTGGACGATGTTAGTACAACTAATTGAGAAATAAACGAATTAAAAACAACAAGCAACGAATTAAAAACAACAAGCATCAATTACTGTCTTTAAATTCGTTTATTTCCTAATTCGTTGTACTAATATTTTCTAATTCGTTGTACTAATATATATGTGGCTGTATTCACCAAAAAATCGCGCCACCGCTGCGCGGTGTAAAAATCCTCTCATTGGCCCGCCCGATTAAGCACGGTGCTCGCCGGCTCCGCACGTCGGGCACCGTGCTTAATCGGGCTAGTTTATCAGTTCTTTTAGGAAAAACAAAAACCTTAAAACCCTAAAAGCGTAAAACCGTCAAAAACCAAAGTCAAAACCAAAAACCGACAAGCGTAAAAGCGTAAAAAGGCCAAGTATTACTAAGGCTGCCTCAGCAGACGAAAACCGAGGTAGATGCCGCGGAGGCCCGGCGAGTAGAGGTTGCGAAACGCCGCCCGGCAGTACGGGGCGGGGCTGAACCAGCCGCCGCCGCGAAGCACACGGTACGAGCCCGTAGAGGGGCCAGTCGGATCACTATATATACTGTTACTATAGTAGTCTTTACTATATATATCCTGCGTCCACTCCCAGACGTTTCCCACAGTATCATATATACCGAATGGGTTGGCTTTAAAAGAACCCACAGGAGCCGTGTACTCAAAACGGTCTCCACTGTCAGAACAATTGCCTTTATTAGAGCCAATCTCGTTGCCCCACCAATATTTGGTGGTCGTCCCCGCACGAGCGACATACTCCCATTGGGCTTCAGTAGGCAAACGATACTTTTGACCAGTTTGCGTAGCGATCCATTTAGCATAAGCAGTGGCTCCATACCAAGAAACCTCAATCACCGGATGGTTTTCATAACCACTTTCTACACGAAAGTTGCCAGTCGAACCGATAATATGACTATAAGAATCTTCCTTTTTGGTTTGAAACCAAGGCTCGTTTTGAGGTCCCCGACGTTTCACCGTATTTAAAAAACGCACAAATTCAGCATTAGTCACCTCATAACGCCCCATCCCAAAGTTTTGCGTAATAGACACCCTATGCACTGGTTTCTCGTCACCATCACCACCACCTTGAATGTCTCCCATTTCAAAAGAGCCCGCCGCAATCCATACCATCTGAGGACCTTTACTACCATCCTTTAAACGATCTTGGAAAACGTCACCTGGGATATATATCACTTGCCTCTGTAAATTGGCTAATTGCGTTTCTAATTGGAGCAATTTTGCTGAACTCGAATTCAGACGACCTAAAATTGTCAAATAGCGTTGCGCGGCATTGACTTGTTTGTCACCCAAAGCTTGTTCAATTAATTTCACATAATAAGCCTCGATCTGATTCAAACCCTCTATGGCTTGCTTATTGGTCGGCGCTTGTTGCAACACCTTTTGATAACAATCCCAAGCCACTTCAGCCCGTTGCGCCTGAAAATGCAATTGGCAAGTTTCGAGTAAGGATTCAAGGCGCTCATCAAATGCTGCCTGTTGCGCCTCTTCTCGTTTCCCTTGTTGTTCCTCTTGTTTTGTTTGAGGAAAAAAAGAAAATTTCTCATTTAAAGCATTCGAGTATTGCGGTTGTTGCTGACCATGAGTCGCTTTAATCACCGCCATCCGCACTTCGGTTAAAGCATCCGCGATTGACAAATTAGGTGCTTGAATCCACTCCAGCAAATGTTTAACATAAGGACTATTTTGCCCATTTTTACCATCTAAAGCCGGCTTACCTGGGGCAGCGGCATAGGCAATCAACGAGCCAGGCACCTTAGATGTCAAAGTCGAAGGCAAAAGCATTGCACTGGTCGGCCGCAATCGCCCCGAAGTTGCCTGAACTGGTTGGATCATCCCGTTCAACCCGGAAATCTACCTGGGTCGCGCCTACGAAGTTTTCAGGGTTTAGGTAATCGATAAAGATATTATTCAGATTGAAGAAATCCAGCCAAAAGATACCCGTATCGTCAGTAACTATCCCCTGGGCATCAGGCACATCATCGTTATCAGAGTCACCGACCACTACACTCATGAATTTCGGTGGATTGGAATCACTCTCACAGGGAGTATTATTGCAAATATCGGTGGCCGTTACAACAAACGAGGTGTTCAGGCTTGGATCGATTTTAACACTAATTAAGGCATTCTTCATGCCAGAGATAAAGGTATTATCTATGACCACGGGGAAGCCAGAATTGCCTGGGAAAATCTCATCGCCGATGAGGTCTAGTGCACCCAAATCAATTTCAAAGGCTCGCAGGTTCATCTCCACATTCTTAAGCCCCAGGTCGTCAGAGATATAAATCTCAACTATATCGGGTTCTGAAAAGTTATACGAAATCATTGGTAAACCCATATAGCCATCGCAGAAGGGACACACATTACCATTGTCCTTGCTCCTTGCTGCCGTCACCATGAAGTCACCAAAGACCAAACCAGGGCCAATGGGTTTGGAACAACTGACGTGGATAGTCGTGTTGAGAACACCATTGTTGTATACTTTTATGTCGTTTTTCTGGAACTTTCCGTCAGAGCGTGTGCCGTTGAAGGTGAACACATCGCCAGCATTGACAGACCCATCGAAATATGTATCTTCGTTGTCCTTGACAACAACTATCACCGCAGCTTCATCTCCATCGTAGCGCAGCGTCAGCTCTGTCACACCCCCCTTACACTCAAGACAATCCGGCACAGGACAGACGTTTCCGTTGTCTTTGCTGATGGCCTCTACTACCTCGAGCATGCCAAAGACAGCACCAGGGCCAATGGGTTTGGAACAACTGACATGAATCCTCTTAGTTTGCTCGACATTATCTATGAACACCTTGAGGTCGTTATGATCGAACTTGCCGTCAGATTCCGTACCAGCGAT
>LUTY01002919.1 GCA_001640045.1 Candidatus Thiomargarita nelsonii
TCCCTGTTTTTGGATTTAATTATACGAGTTAAGCAACGATTGTTTGGTAAACGTCGTCATAGTATTAAACAAATACCGTATAACAACGATTCAGGACATGTTCAATTTTTTACCCGTCGTTCGCTTATTAAAACGTTAAATGATGCCGGTTTTAAGATTCAAGATTTCGCTCATGGTGCTTTTCTGGGGGCACCGTTAAGTGAGATGTTTATTTTACGAGGCGAAAAGATTGCAAAGTTAAATGCTTGGGTTGCCGATTATCTCCCGTTTTGGGCGGTATCAACTTGGTATTTCACTGCTGAAAAAAAATAAAGCAATATATGATGATTAAAAAAACAGAAATTAGCAATTTTATTCGCGCTAAACGATTATTCAAACACAAAATAAAGCCAATTTCTGTCACAAATATTAGAGCTATCACCTATCGTGATGTGCTTGAACTTTATTTATATATTTCTGGACAGCGTGACTACCAATGGAAAGATAGCACGGGAGAAATTTTACCAAGGCAGTCAATTATAAAAACGGTTATAAATCTTATAAAAGATTTGTTAGCGTGGTTTTTTCTGTATTGGTTTCATGCCAGAAAAACAACTTTACTCAAGAAACTTTGTAAGCCACAAGAGACATTTGAGCAAAAGTTTAACTCTATTCTCTTTTTGCGTACCGATCACTGGTTTAACATAAAAAGTGGAGGTTCAGTCGGTCATCTCAGTGGTGTAATCAATGGATTTAGAACATTTGGAAAGCAAGTTCAAGTTGTCAGTAGCGATTATCTAGTAAATGTTGAGAAAGAAGATAACTTTCAGATATGCAAACCAACTTATGAGCTAGGGCGTAATCTGCCCAATGTACCTGAACTCATTTATAACAAACAACTTATTCAATGCCTAGAATCCAAATTTGAAAATAATTATCCATCGTTTATTTATCAGCGTTACAGTTTAGGCAACTACGTTGGGGTTTACCTAAAAGCTAAATATAAGATACCTTATGTTTGTGAATACAATGGTTCTTTCCCATGGATGGCGAAACATTGGGGTGGAAAAAAACTATTCCATGACAGGCTGATTTCAAAAATTGAATTGTTAAATCTTAATGCTGCGGATGTGGTTGTTGTTGTTAGCCAGCCAATGAAAAATGAATTGGTTGACCGTGGAATTGAGGCTAACAAAATTTTGGTCAATCCAAATGGGGTTGATCCTGCTCGCTATTCACCAGATGTGAATGGTTCACAAATACGCAAACAGTATGGATTTGATGAAGATAAGATACTTATCGGCTTCATTGGCACCTTTGGATTATGGCATGGTGCAGAAGTGTTGGCTGAGGCTTTTGGTAAATTGTTGCAAAAATTTCCTGATTACCAACAGAGAATCAAGTTATTAATGATAGGTGATGGGCCAAGATTAGCACGAGTCAAGGAAAACATTGAAAAATATGGTGTGGGAGATGCTTGCATAATGACAGGACTAATTTCTCAAGAAGATGGTCCTATCCATTTAGCAGCGTGTGATATTCTGGCTTCTCCTCATGTACCCAATCCAGATGGCACTCCTTTTTTTGGTTCTCCCACCAAATTGTTTGAGTATATGGCTATGGGTAAAGGTATAGTGGCCTCTGATTTAGATCAAATTGGCGAAATTCTCAAACATGAACAAACAGCATGGATGGTGAAACCGGGGAATAGTGAGTCGTTAATGTCTGGTTTAAAAACATTGATTGATAATCCGAAACTACGAGATAAACTGGGTCAGACTGCTCGAAAAACCGTATTACAGCACCAGACTTGGCGAAAGCATACGCAAAAGATTATTGATAAGCTTAAAGAACGTTGTGCATGAATATCAAACATAATTTTATTAAGGCAATCTCTTTACCTCCTCATATTGCAATCCATAAATCCATAGAGAAAATAAAAAGATATGTAACAAAACAGTCTAAACGCCAACATGACAAGCACCACTCTAGTTATTCAGACATTCTGATAAAAGACACGCTGCATCATTATTTTTCAGATATA
>LUTY01002920.1 GCA_001640045.1 Candidatus Thiomargarita nelsonii
GTTTAGCCTCTGTCGCGGACAAGCTGAGATCGGCAGGTGCTTGTAATTGCCAATAGCCAGCCTTTGCCGTTGAAGCTGTTATCTTTTGTAGTTGTCCTTGCCAACGTGGTTCTTTAAAACCGCCTTTCACTTTGAGTGAAAAACGATCTTCAGGCATTCTCACGCTTGCAACCAGCGTATGATCAGTCACTTTGCCTTTACCTTGTAAACGAAAACGCTCAACTTCAGTCGTACCTAGCGACAAATCAATGGCTTCAATATTTAAATATAAGTCCTTTTGACTGAGCAGATTGACATCAACCTTGGCTTGCAAAGCCTTTAGACTTTTATCTTGGAAAACCAATGACTTGCCTTTTAAGTTGACGGTGAGGTGTGGCGAATTAAGGGGGCCGCTTAAACGCCCGTTGCCGCTGAGGCTGCCCTGTCCTTCCGGTAATAAGGTAGCCAGATCGGGCGCGTTGATAGTCCACTTTAAATTTGAATTTTGCCCCAATTCTCCATTGGCACTTAAGCGATTTCGGCCTGAGTTAAAGTTTAAGGTTTTGATTTTGTAGTTATCTCCCTTGATCGCTACTTCTGTTTGGAATTTAAGCGGATAATCGCGTAATTGGCCTTGCACCCGTTTCACCTTAACTTGTGTCTCTAACTTGCCGTTTTTGAGACGACCTTGGCTATGAACATCTAGCCCAATTTTGCCAGGCCACTCTGTCCACTGGCTGCCAGGATTGAGGTTGTTCCCTTTTAGTGCCAATTGCCAAGATACGTCGGGCTGCCAGTACACTTGTCCCGCTAAATTGAGTGCGCCTTCTAAGACTTTAGCTTGTAAACTTTCTAGTTTGAAGCCCTTGCTAGTGCCAGAACCGACCGCTTGCCAACGCCCTTCGGGTATATCTTTGCCCTTAATATCGGTATTTAAACGCAATTGATAGCTTTGGGGCGTACCTTCGGCACTGAGAGTGCCTTTTTCAGTGGTCACCAAAGAGGATTTGCCCACTAAAGGCCATTGCAGCCCTTGCCATGCCAGTGTTGTGTTAAAACGAGTATTTTCACCATCCAGTGTGCCCCCGCCTTGGAGAGACAGTTGTGCAGCGGTTTCAGGCAAATTCACGTCTAATTGTTTAATTTGAAAATCTTGCCCATCGAGTCCCGCCACTAAATGGCTTTTAATTGTTAAATTGTCAGGCCATTCTTTCCAGAACTCTTTGATAGTGATTTTCTCGGCATCGAGATTGAGTTGTGCCACTAATTTGGGTTGCCAAGTGATTTGCCCGGTGGCATTGACGGCACCTTTTAGAATGTTGGTGTGCAGCGAGTTCACCGTAAATTGTTGTAAATCTCCGCGCCCGGCGAGAGCTAATTGTCCGGCTGGCACTTGTGCCCCCGCAAATCGGGTTTCTAAGTCAATTTGATAGTTTTGCGGTGTCCCGGATAAATTAACACGCCCGCTTTTGCTGGTCACGATTGAATTTTTGCCCACTAAAGGCCATTGCAGCCCTTGCCATGCCAGTGTTGTGTTAAAACGAGTATTTTCACCAGCCAGCGTACCATCTCCTTGGAGAGATAATTCGGCAGCCGTTTTAGGCAATTTCACCTTCAAAGTCTTGATTTCAAAATGGTCTCCGTCAATTTTAGCGACCAATTGGCTATTGACTCTTAATTTGTCAGGCCAATCTTTCCAAAAATCTTTGACCGTGATTTGATCAACTTTGAGATTGAGCACCCCTACTAATTTGGGTTGCCAACTGACTTGCCCGGTGGCATTGACGGCCCCTTTTAGAAGGCTGGTATGTAGCGATTCTACGGTAAATTGTTGTAAATCACCGCCCCCTGTCAGGGCTAAATGACTGGGTGGAATTTGTGCCCCCGCCAATTGGGTTTCTAAGTCAATCTGATAATTTTGCGGCGTGCCGGATAAATCGACATGTCCTTTTTGGACGGTGACGATTGAGTTGTCACCGACTAAAGGCCATTGCACGCCTTGCCATGCCACTGTTGTGTTAAAACGAGTGTTTTCTCCCGCCAG
>LUTY01002921.1 GCA_001640045.1 Candidatus Thiomargarita nelsonii
GCTTGGGTGGACGTATTTTTTGGCCCACACAAAGATGCGGTGCATGTGATTGATAAGTCCAGCCTAGAGATTGTTAAAACGCTACGCCCGGTACCGGGTAAAACCGCCGCCCATGTAGAATTTGATCGTTATGGGCGGTATGCTTTACTGAGCCTGTGGGATATGGAGGGAGCATTGATAGTATATGATGCCGCCACCTTGAAAGAAGTTAAACGGCTACCGATGCGTAAACCTTCTGGCAAGTATAATGTTTATAATAAAATCCATCTTTCCAGTGGAACTAGCCATTAACTGTTAATATCGAGTAAGGCAAATCGCTACTATTATTCCACCATGCCACATTCATAAGGTGTTCCATCATCTTCAGGTAGATTCTGAATATCCCCTTCAGGCAGGGGCAATTGATTGAGAGTGAGAATGCCAGTCCATGCACTAAGTAGCAGTTTAGCCATTTGTTGGTATATCTGCAAAGTGCTTGTCTCTGTAAGCCGTTCACAAAAAGTGGGTAGCCATTCTCCAAGATGATCAAAACTAAATGAGCCTAAGGCATCGTGCGTCGTGCGTCTTGCCTCTTGATCGGGGGCTTGCGCCAGCATGACTAATAACATAGCGACAAATTCAAGTTCACCAGTTAAATGATCGGCTTTTTCGCTGGCTTCTTCAGATAATTTAAAACCGAAAGCATGGTAAAATCCCGCAATATCAGCCAAAATAACGCCTTTGTCACGCCGTATAAAACCAGATTCATTAATAGGACAGGCGACATTGCCTTCAAATAAATGGTTATATTCTGCCGTCCAAGTCTCCAAATTGAGCGATTGCGCTTGCTGGCGGATTTGTTGATAGATTTCGGCAAGATTATCCGGCTCAGCAAGGCTTGAATTGTTTAATAATTTTTTAATCTCAGGTACTTCAATCTCCAGCATTTGCTGCATTTCAGCTGACGGCGGCGCAAACATTTGTGCTATCAGGAAAAGTAAATCGGCTTGTGCCAGCAATGCCAGATGATCAATTTCTTCATTTGACCATTCTACCTGCTGTTGGAGTGGGAAGGTTCCATCCTTGAACCATTTGATTGGCTGAGGTGATGGGGATATATCGATTGGGGGGATTTGATTCATGGTGATATTTATTCTGTTCCCCCCTAAAGGGGGAAATTAGGGTGAATTTAAATTATGGCATTTGATAAGCTGTCCATAACGACCAATGTTTACGGGCACCCACGTTACCCTCTCCCCCCTGCCAAACCGCAAAGGCAATTTCTCCCTTTTCACCTTGAGCAAATTGATGATCATTCGGATCATCGGTGGCGAGCGGACGAGTGAATATAACTGCCCAACTACCGTTTTTCCAAACCCCTTTTGCAGTCGTAGCCGATTCTGGCTGGTGAGTAAGGGTTCCCCAGCCTTCTGCTATTAACTCCTGTGCGGGTTCGCTGCGTGAAAATTTTGCCATTGGATTCCCAGCTTGTTTAGCAATAAACCATTGGTGTGAAGCCGGATTGGTGAAAGAATCAGGTACACGGTAAGGGCCTTCCCCATTTGCAAACCAATAATGGCTATTCAGGTAGTTAGGATGGACATTTTGCACATCTTGAAACCCCTCATCGACATCTTTTTGCCAAAGTCCTCTCCAATAGAGAATTTGCACCTTGCCGCCACCTCGATGTCCCATCATGGGCGCTGCAAACTCAGTTAACGGAAATTCAAGCGCCACTGCATCCGAAAAACGATTCACATCAACATTAGAATTTGGTGCCGCATCTTGCCAAGACACGCGCCATGCAATCGACTTCCCATCAGTGAGTGCTTGAGCGGTGATTTTATTGACGGAAGCCTTGGCTAACTTAGGTGTCGTCATCTGTTGCGCCAGAACCGCCACATCTGTAGCTGGTGCTTGTTGCCACACTGCCGCAAGGGGACTAGTGGGTAAAGGCCCCGTCACTTTCTTCACAATGATATCCGCAGCTTGCGTGACTGTTCCAACGGCAAAAAGAACAAAAAGGAGTGCAAGGCGTACC
>LUTY01002922.1 GCA_001640045.1 Candidatus Thiomargarita nelsonii
GGCGCGATGATTTTGCCTTTTGATTATCCTAGCTATTATGAAACGGGCAATGCGATAGAATCGGTTAAAATCGCTATTCAAAATCCCATTGTCAAACGCATGTATGAAACACCATTTAAGTTATATATGATGGATGAATTTATGTCTTATTTCGGTGTTTTGGAGGGTTGGAAAACGGATTATCCGCTGGTTGATGGCAAGTTGGTGAATGTTGAACCCCATTGGATGCGTCAGATGGGCACTTTAATGGTTAATCATGGCATTGAAAAAACGGGGCGACAGTGCGATGAATGTCATACGACTGATGGTATTTTGGATTTTGAATTATTAGGTTATTCGCCTGAGCGGGTTTATGAGTTGGAACATTTGCCGGAAGTGTCAACTCGACGCTGAGCGTCGGGGCAGGCATGATCTCCACTCCGTTCCGTTACTTCGTTTCCCACGCAGAGCGTGGGAACGAGAAAGTAACGATAAATATTTTATGGTTTCCACGCACGGGCGCGTGGGAGCCGGAAAAAATAATTAAATGTATATAAATCAGTATATTGTTACAAACAAACACCAATCAAATTTTCATAATATTAAGCCGGTTCATTTTTTGAATGATTTATATATTTACTCATGCTTTCCTCTGTCTACATCAAGTGCCCAATATTTATCAACAGAAGTTTTTTTAATCGGATATATATTAAATCCACTGAAACCAGCCGATAGCAATGATGACATTGTGATTGATCTGGCTAAACATTGCAAAACTCAGGCACTGTTTTTGAAGAATCAAGTGCTTTCTGGCAGATATATTCTATTTTATAAAAATGAAACTTCTTTTATTGTTGTGGGTGATGCTTGCAGTCTGAGGCAATGTTATTTTAAGTTATCAGAGAGTGAGACTATCCTCACTTCTTCTCCCAAAATGTTTTTAGATTTTTATGATTATGATCTCCAAATAAATCCTCTCAAAAGAGACTTAATCAATCTTCCTCAATATAAAAAAAATGAGTCATTATGGTATGGGGATAAATGTATAGATGATCGTTTACGCAAATTACTGCCTAATCACTATTTAGATTTAAATAAAAAAGTGCTTAAAAGGCTGGCTTTGTGTACAAATGAAAAAGAGGTCATAGATTATGCTTCTTCTATATTGAAAGGCACGTTTGCTGCCTTAGTCAACAGATATAATCTGGTGCAAGCCTTAACGGCGGGTTGGGATAGTCGGATATTGCTTGCCGCTTCTAAAGCATTTAAAGAGAAGATTCAGTTCTATGTATTCAATATGTGGGATGAATCACCTGACGTATGGGTACCTAACAAACTCAGTCAAAAATTAAAATTAAGATTTGAAACCATAAAACCAAGTCAACTGAGAAGTGATTTTCTCAGCTTGTATAATCAAGAACATCTATTTCCAAGAATATTGCCAAAAACAGCAAATACTCAATATCACTATGATAACAATCGTAGCCCAAACCTGATCAATGTGAATGGAAATTGTGCTGAAATAGTACGATGTTTTTATGGTTATACAAGCAAAAAAATCAGTTTGGAAATGTTACTCTCATTTTCAGAATACCCACCAGAAAATGAATTTGTCAAAATGGAGTTAAAAAAGTGGCTTGTTGATGCCACTGAGTATTCAAAAAAATTTGATATTCCAGTGTTTGATCTATTCTATTGGGAACAAAGAATGGGAAACTGGGGAGCACTGGCGCCCTTTGAGCAAGATATAGCAATAGAAGAGATTTCCCCATTCAATAATAGAAGTTTGATTGCTAGTTTTTTAAAGGTGCATCCTTCAAAGAGAAAATCTCCAGATTATAAATTGTTTAGAAAGCTGATTCAGGCTTTATGGGCTGAGACTTTAGTGGAGCCTATTAATCCAGGTGAAAATAGGCTGAAAAAAATCATTAAGGGAAATACTTTGATGATGTATTATGTCTTGAAAGGAAAAAGAGTTTTTAGAAAAATTTAAAACGGCAGGCGATAAATCGCCTACTACGAACAGGCCATTTTTTTT
>LUTY01002923.1 GCA_001640045.1 Candidatus Thiomargarita nelsonii
TTCGGACTCGGTAAAGCGGCGGTTTTCAGCACTGAAAATGGGGGGCTTTTCGATGAGTTTTTTAATTTGTTCAATCAGTTGTTGGCGACACTCGGTGAGAGGGCGAGCCTGTTGTGCTGCGAAGGGTTGTAAATATTCGTGCTCAATTTGCTCAGCGAATTCGCGCTTGACTTTGGATTGTGTCAAACTTTGTAAAAAGCTGATTTTTTCATCTCGCTCAATCAATCCGGCTGTGATGGCAGCCAAGGCGTAGGTATAGCTTTCTTGATAAGTTTCGGCGATTTCAAAAGCGGTAAAAGTAAATTTTTCATTAAAAATTTTGGTGGCTTTTTGGCCAGCTTTTTCGATTAGGATTTCTATAATGGGACCACCGAGTAGGGCGGCGATGCCGGCTTTGATGATGGTGTTTAGGGACATGATAGGGGGTTGGCTCCTATTGTTTACTACATGGATTTAGTCAGGGTGCTGAGTACACCTCTGTGTTCAACAACGAATAAAAACCTTCAAGATGAACTTCGAGCCACTCACCACGAAGTTTCAAGAAAGTCCTCTCATGCTGACTTTTGAGCCAAAAATCGCGCAGGTTGAAGGTTTTATTCGTTGTTGAGCATTCGTTGTACTCATTTATAGACTAAAAAATGCTTGAAATCAAGAAAAATTTAGTCCACCTCCGGTTTGGATGTCCAAGATAAAGTTTGGACTCCTACTAAGAATTTACATTCACGTCGAAATGACAAATCAGATTTCTCCTCGCGTCGAAATGACAAATCGGCAATCAAAATTATTCAAAAAATTGGGTAAAAGTGTCTACTTCTTCACGAGGGGTTCGATAGCTATTTACCCGAGCTTCTGTGTCTTCATAGCCTAAAGCCATACCGCATATTAAAATAGACTCTTCTGGATAACCCAATATTTCTTTGACAATCTTTGGATATTCAGCCAAAGCGGCTTGAGGACATACCGCCAATCCTTCTTCGACGGCGGCTAACATGAGCGATTGTAAAAACATCCCATAATCAAGAAAAGAGCCTGTCATCATAATGGGTTCATTGGCTATCGCCGATTGTAAATCAGCTAAGGCTTCGGGATAAGCTTGGCGCCGGAGTTTCACTTGAAAGAGATTGAATGAGGCTAAGGCTTTTTCTCCCTTATTTCGCGCCTGTTCTCGCGCTTGGACAAATAAATTTTCCGCTTGAGCGAGGTCGCCTGTCGAAGAGACGACGGTGCCCGCCATGATAACGAGTTGATGATACTGTCGATTGTCACTTGGCAAGTGTTTTAACTGGGCAATGGCAGTGCGAATCAATTCTAAACTGCCACTATTGTGTTGAGTAAACTCGTCACGGGGTTTCACTTGTCGGGATAAATCATAACGCTGCATAAAGTCCCGAAATTCCTGTAACAAGCTTTTGACATTTTTATCAATGTCTCCTAGCGAGCCCACCGCTTCTAGCACTTTATCGACTTTACTCTCTAATAATTGTGTCCATGTGCTAAATTGATGCGAAAATTCAATAAAAGCTTGATGATTTGTTTGCCAATCGCTGACAGCGGTTTGTAGGCGTTGGGGCACGACTTCGATAGCGTTTTGTAGGCGATCTCGTTGAGAGGTGATTTGAGTGAGATTAGGTGCGCCCGTTTTCAGTGCTTGCTTGACTTTGGCATTTTGTTCATCTAATTGATGTAATAAGCCCGTGATCAATTGCTCTTGAGTGGTTTGGATTTGGTCCACTTTGACTAATAAATGTTCTCTTTGTAAAGTCTCCAAAGTCGTTTTAGTGCGTGGATCGTTATGGAGTAATTCACGAAAAAAGAATAGCGTGGCTTTGCCTAATAAGTCGTCGTAGCGGAAAAAGGCAACTAAAGTTTTATCTAAATCTTGCAATTGGGCTAAAATCAGTGAGGTAATGGCGACGGCACCATCGTCTTTGATGAACGCGGCTAATTCGGACTCGGTAAAGCGGCGGTTTTCAGCACTGAAAATGGGGGGCTTTTCGATGAGTTTTTTAATTTGTTCAAT
>LUTY01002924.1 GCA_001640045.1 Candidatus Thiomargarita nelsonii
AATACCGTTTTGATGTCCGCTTAGCTTGGCAAGCACAGAAAGACTTCAATTTAAGCTTAGGGGCGATAAATTTATTTGATAGTCAACATCCTGAATTTGGTACTGGGTTAGAGGGCAACGTTGAAATTCCTGACGAAGTGCGGCGGGCGTTTTATATACAGATGAATTATCGGTTTTGAGTAATCCACGCGACGCAGAGCGTCGGTGCCTGCATTCCCACGCTCCGCGTGGGAACGATAAATTATTATACTCCAGGTTCGTAGTAGGCGAGAACTCGCCTACTACGAACTGACCATTCTCCTTTCTTCACTCACCACGCCATGCCGGTAACACGGGTGCTTCTGGATAGCCTTCAATTTCAACAAAAGCGGTACCTGTTTTGATCTTATAGCTGTTTCGAAGTGCCACAGCATAACCCTTGGCTAATTCAGAAACTTGCTTTTTCACTGTCCCTTGACCATAATCATCATTAAAAAATATGTCTTCATTAATCACTGAGATCTCAATACTTATCAGCAGATCGGATTTAGCTGTGAAAAAGGGACTTATTCCAATGACTCCCGTTGAAGTGTTTGGTTTTGCATCAACTTCGTCATTATAAATAACTTGTTTACCATTCAAAAAAACCCTAACGATATTGTCATAATCATCCACATTTTCCCAGCGAATCTGTGTCAGTTTGAGTTGGAGTTGATTCAGTATCGCTTTTGGACCTATAGTATCCAAATAGGCTTTGTAAACTGAAACCTCTTTTGCCATCGTTTGCAGTGGGGCTTCTTGCAAATAACGAAGAATGTGCTTAGCCTCTCGGTGTTGTCTCGCAGCCTCATACAAGGCTCGATCTTGCCATTTATCAACTTGATGCTGCAACGCAGCGGCTTTGAGTTTAGCTTCCGCTGTTTGTAATTCTAGTGGAAATTCGGCATACTCATTCAGCAACTTATCGGCCAATTTGAAGTTTTTCTCCTTGAGTGCTTGTCTGACTTTCTGTTCTATCTCTTGAATGACTACCGTTTTAAAAGTCTCTTTTAAGTCCTTTAAACGGGCATCGGCTTGGCGATTATCAAGTGATTGTGCAGCGGCTAGGAAATCCCCAGCCTGTATTTTCTGTTCATACTCTTTACGAAATTCTTCCCACTGCTGTTGAGTTTCCAGTTTTTGCAATTGGTTTGAGATAGCCTCTTCTAGCCGAAGTTGCTCGTCACGCATTTCAGGCTGTTCTACCTGAATATTGAGTAACTTTTTTAACAAGTCACGCATTTTATCCGCATTTTGCTTATGCTGTTGCATTTCACGGGCAATTTGACGCAAAGTATTCTTGCGTTCCTGTTGCTGCTGAATCATTTCACCGCGTCGTTTGATATCTTGTGCCTTTTGTGCGTGTTGTCCATACGGGTAATATTCCAAATATTCCGAAGCCAGCCTAAAGGCTGCCTGAAAATTCTTTTCCTTAAGAGCTTTATCAACAGGTACCCATAAGAATTTTTCTCTGTGTGCTTGCAAATTTTTCAAGAGAGTTTGGGCTTTTTCTGGACTGAAAAAGATTTTTGAAATCAGATGCCGAAAATAAGGATCGGCAAGATACTGGGTGAGCCATTTTTCGCTTTGCGAAAGTTGCTTGTGTGTCGCGTGTGGATTATTGACATATACCTTATGTTGACGATAATTCACTAAATCTATAGTGGTTTCACCCATAAAGCATAATGATATTATGGCAATTAAGGTATATAGAGTACGGACCTTTTTCGATTTTTGACACTTTTGTAAAAGCGTGTTGATCTGTTTGGCTTGTTCTGAGCCTTTTGGAAAACGGTTTAATAATGCTAAGCCGGTTTGTCGACATTTTTGAATATTTTGACTGGCTTGCTCTTGATAATTTTGTAAATCAATGGCATCGCGTTGCTGGGCTACCCAGATAAAGGCATCTTCTAAACCAAAAGCATTCAGGGGATCCACTTGTTTAGGACGTTCAACAAATTTGTCTTTGTCAAATTGTACACAGGAATGATTTCCCAAAGC
>LUTY01002925.1 GCA_001640045.1 Candidatus Thiomargarita nelsonii
ATTCTTTTTCCCCCTTCTTGGGAAATACAAGAATTTGCCCGTTTCAAGCCAGGCGAAAAGTTGGACGTGATCAATACATTAAATTTAACAGACATTGGAGAGGAAACCCTAAAATTGATCACCAGCCCCCAAGCGATTAATATACGGCTATTGCAACAACCTCCAGTCACACGCGCTGGATTAAATCCATTAGAGCACTTATTGCTGAATGTGACAGACGGGTGGCGGGGTAGAAGCTCAATAAAGGTTGATAAATGGGCGGCTGGACAAGTCATTTTTAAAGTTGATGAGAGCAGGTGAAAATAATTTCTTGTCATTTCGACCAACGGGAGAAATCTTGAATTCTCAAAGCATCAAGATTTCTCCCGCTGGTCGAAATGACAAACAATCAATGACTTAAATAAATTGTCCCGTACTGAGATAATTTTCAAATAATTAATAATTTTTTTTTATTTTCATCAAATAAAAAAATTTTATTTTAATTGCCATGGTATAAAAAAGATTAAAATCCAGATTACGGATAAACAAGTAAATCCAAATTTTCAATAAACCGAAAATCTCGCTGATTTTTGGATAAGAGGGCATAATCAAGTACCAGTGCAGTTGCCGCAATCAAAGCATCTGGAATCAATAAGCCATGGCTCAGACGATACTTTCGTAACAGTTCTACGCCCATATCAGCAATTGAGCTTTCAATCCGAATCAATTCAAAACGTGTTAAAAATTGTTCTAATGAGCGCATCTCGGCTTTATTTCGACAGCCTACCAACAATTCCATTTGTGTGATAGTACTTATTGCAACCTTGTGCTTGCGTTCTTCTTCCTCAATGCGATCAATAGCAGTAGCTATACCACGTCCCATATCAATCAGAATATCTGTATCTGCCAGTGTCATCGTGAGTTACTCCCCTTGATTCCATTCTTGGTAACGCACGGCTCGAACCCATGCACTACTATCTTGCATATCTTCACGATCTTTCCACATACCGATAAAGGGTTCATCCTTTAAACGATGAGACTCAATGGGGCGCGGATTGTTTTTCTGAGCTTGCGTCTGGATAGGCTTTTCTAAAAAGGTAATCAGTATTTTTTGTGACTTCTCAATTTGGACGGGTTCTGACCAGACAATCTGTCCAAATTGATTAATGGTTGCTTCTATTGTTGATAACATTATTACTCTCCGCCAAAAATACTAAATGAATAAGGGTTTTCCTTGCCTAGTCTTAAAAATGCCATATTGTGCCGACCATGTAGGGTGGATTAAGCGATAGCGTATCCACAAAAATTATAAAAATAATCATGTGGATACGCACAGCGATATCCACCCTACTTGTATAGATTTAGCTTAAACTTAATAGCACTGCTTAAACCCCATACAACACAAACGCCGCCCAATACAGCGGTGAGCTAAATTTATTGTCCCTCAAAAACTCACGTTTAGTCGCCGTCAAAGCCTCTATTTGTCCCATACCCGCCTTGAGCTTTTTAAAAAAACTTGTGATAAATTTTGTAGTTGCCGTATCAGAAATCGTCCATAAAGTGAGCAAAGTATTCTTATTACCCGCAACATATAACGCATAAGGCAAACCGATGACACCCTCACCACCGATATTTTTACCCAAACCCGTTTCACACGCAGATAATACCATCAAATCACTCTTTAAGTCATAACCAGGCCATTCACCGGCTGTGACATAACCATCAATATTGGGTGGATTATTGACTTGTCCCAACACAATAGACGATAAAGCCGGCACTTCTGAACTGAGATAGCCATGTGCAGAAAATACCAAATAACGGTGTTGCGCTAATAAGCCTTTTTCATTAAGCGACTGTAAATGCGCTTCAGTCGCCTCTGCTTGCTTATAGATACGGGGATTTGTCTCCTTAAAAAGTTTTTCTAATGCTGACAATTCCTCCAATGAGCCGGGTAGAGTTTGCCAGTTCATATTTAATTGTCTCAATGCACCGCTATAGTCGCCGCCACGCATCACCATTTGACTGGCAATCTTAAAATCC
>LUTY01002926.1 GCA_001640045.1 Candidatus Thiomargarita nelsonii
CTACCCGATTGCACTTCAATCAGTTCTAAAGACAATTTACCCGGATTTTCCAGACGACACCGCTCCATTGTTGTTGCAACTCCTCTTTGGTTTGCTCAAAGCGGCGTTGGCTTTGCGGATCATAGAGAAACAGACGGCCTTGATGAATTTTTTCCAAAATCCAATAGTGACCAGAATCGCCGGATTCATTGCCACTGATTTGCAAAATGGCAGGTAAATTGACTTGATCCAATTCTGCTGCGTTTACCCGCACACCGTT
Source organism: Candidatus Thiomargarita nelsonii (assembly GCA_001640045.1). Lineage (GTDB taxonomy): Bacteria > Pseudomonadota > Gammaproteobacteria > Beggiatoales > Beggiatoaceae > Thiomargarita > Thiomargarita nelsonii_A. The sequence goes on from LUTY01002926.1 coordinate 260, forward strand.
CAGGGCATAACCGTAATCTTTGGCAATATTGATGAGTTCATCGACGGAATGTCCTTGCTCTGAGGAAGCTTGTATTTGCCTGACCGCCTCCGCTTCGGCAGTTTTGCCCTGCTGCTCCAGCAAGTAGCCAAGTGCTTGTACGCCACAATTTAACAGCGAAGATTTATTAGCTTGGTAGCGCGAAAGTTGTTGTATCCAATAAGAAGCGTAAGTGCGCTCTCGCCAATCTAGGCCGTTTTTGTGGAGATCTTTAAAGTATGCCGCTGCTTTGCCGTGATTATTTTGCAGCGTCTCTAAGACACCGAGCCGCAGAGTGGCTTTGTTGAGCATTTTACGTGAAGCGGCGTTATCAGGTGAATGCCGATCAAGGATGGATTGATATTGTTGTTCGGCTTCCGTGTATCGTCCCTGATAGCGCGAATCACAACCCAAATGCAGTTCGGCTTCAGAAACCCAAGGACTATGTGGAAATTGTTCGATGTGGGCTTTGAACAAATCGGCAGCATTTTTATAATCATGGAGATTCCATGCTTGGATAGCCTCACCAAAGGAGCGCCGTGTTAAAGCGTCCGGTGTTGCCTGTTTGTCATCAACAGGAGTCAAAGGACCGCCAAATTGACCAGCAGCAATTAATTCATCACGCGCAGGGGCGCTGCTGAGATCAAGTGGCAATACAGTTGTCTCGGGCGCCGCGAAGGCTCCGGCAACGAGCGTTAAAAGTAAAAAAAACCATCCCGCACGCATCATAAAATGAGTGGCGTTTTTGTCTAGATACATAATCAACCTCAATTTTTTAAGTGGGTTTAAAATTATCTCGTTGTCATTCTATCAGAAATAGTTCAAAAAGTGTTGCTATTGATTGAGCCTATCCGAATTCCTGGTTTTATCGCCAGAACAACGAAATTTTAGCAACCCCGTACTGCAATTGACTATTGGCACTTTGGCTCAAACGAATTCCAAACACCATAATCAACCACCTTAAACCGTATCCGACTATCAGAGTCATCCAATTTCAATTGAGCCCACAACTTTTCACTCTGATCATCTGCCCAGCGATAATGCACTATGGGAATGCACAATTCCTCACTCGACATGTCGAGAATGGCTGAAGCGGGCGGTACACGCTCTTCACCAAGTCTAATTTTCTTCACCAACTGGTAATCAACCAGTTCAAACAATATTTGGTCGCTAACAACAAGTGCCAAGTCAGCCCAAAATATATAACTCTCATCATCATTGGGTAAACTAACCTCTATTGTCGATCTTGCGTTTTTTCCTATTATTCGCCAAGCTACTTTGCACTGGTCAGTAAGATGAATACCAATTTTTCCAAGGCGAAGTTCATTACACGATGCTGACGAAACGGATGAACACAACAACAATGTAGCAGTAATAATTGACAGCACATAGGACCTAGATGTATTATTCATAATAATCATAATTCTATAGTTTCCAGAACCAAATAGTAGAAGCCTTCCAGTAAGCTTGTCCTACCGGTGTTGTTTTATTCCAAAGATCGATATGTCCTTGGCCACTATATCCTGGAATGTTCATGTAACAAATGACCCCTCGTTTACCCTTTATGTTTTTTGGTATTGCTCCTGGTTTTGCCCACCCTAAATCTCGTTTTCCCCATACCTTCCTGAGAATACTAGCCAAATCCTGAGCACCTCGGACATATCCGTGAGGACATATGTTCTTACCTCCAACTCGCCCCAAGAGGTGATGGATGGTGCCCTGATCGCCCAAGCGACAACC
>LUTY01002927.1 GCA_001640045.1 Candidatus Thiomargarita nelsonii
CCTGGATAAAATAATGCAAGCGATAGAATTTAGTTATGAATCACATGATGGCATGATTAAAATTCCAGAACATTACAAGGATTGGATTAAAAAACCTATCAAAGTCATTTTGTTTGCACAAGATATGCCTAACAATGAAAAAGTACTTCTCGCGGCAGTGGCAAAATGGTATGAGTTGGGACTTATTTCTCAAGGAAAAGGTGCAGAATTAATGGGCTTATCTCGTGAGGAATTCATGTTAGCATTATCTCGTTTGCAGGTGTCACCTTATACCGCTGAAGATTTAGAAGAAGAATTACAAAATGCAAGTTAAAGAAATTATTATTGATTCTTCCCCACTGATAAGCATTATTTTTATCGTTCCCAAACCATGACATGACGGTTCCTGAACTGAGGTAATTTGAAGCGATTTTGCGGTTTATCTTTCACCCGGCTTTTGAGCCAAAGATAGAAATCCTATTTTTTGAAAAAATAGGATTTCTCTACTCTAATCTAGACAAAAAAGTGAAAGTCAACATACCACCAATTAAATCCCAAGGCATAAAAACAAAGCTAGTGCCCTGGATTAATAGTCTAAAACCGGCTGACTTTGAAGGCGTATGGATTGAGCCCTTTATGGGTACTGGTGTTGTGGCATTCAATATAGCACCACAACAGGCTTTGCTTTGTGATACTAATCTGCACTTAATTAACTTTTACAAGGCAATTAATGAAGGCTCACTGACACCTTAAATTGTGCGTAATTTTCTCAATGTTGAAGGTGCAAAATTTGTTCACGTTTAAGTGCCAAGCTTTTGAAGAAACAATAAAGGCAGGCACAAAAGCTGACATCATTTATTGTGATCCGCCCTACATTGACCATCATGTTGACTACTACTTTGTTCTGCGCTCATCGTTATAGGAGACTTGAGATAAGAAATGACACCTACCGCAATTAGCTTATTTTGTGGTGCTGGCGGCTGTTCTCTCGGATTTGAACAAGCTGGATACTCAATACTCTATGCAATTGATAAGGCTGCGGTAGCGACTTACCCAAAAAATTTTCCTGAAACTCAATGCGTTCAAGCTAATATAGAACATATTGATTTTATTAAAATTATGAACAAAATAGGCCTATCAGAAGGAGAAATTGATATCCTTATTGGTGGTCCTCCTTGTCAAGGCTTTTCGACAGCAGGCGCCCATTTCTGGGATGATCCTAGAAACAAGTTATTAAAAAACTACATTCAAGCATTAAAGATGATTAAGCCTAAATGGTTCTTGATGGAAAATGTAGAAGGGTTGCTCACCTCAAATAAAGGGGGTTATGTTAGCGAAGCGGTTAAGGCATTTGTAGATTTAGGCTATCATATTAGACTGGAGAAAATATATTCACAAGAGTATGGAATCCCTCAAAGGAGGAAACGGGTTTTAATAATTGGTAATAAATTGGGGATAGATTTCAAAATGCCTGAACCAACAATAAAAGTTTCAGGACAAATCTTTAGAAATTCAGATGTGACTCTTGCCCACGCGATTAATGGGTTACCTCCTGCAACAAATAATCAAAATCAAAAATTAGATTATACCGAAGAGGCAATAGATGAATTTGAAAAGCTGTTACGCGAAAACTCTATTAGCGTTGAAGACCACTATTATCCTAAAGTGAATGCTATTCAATTGGATAGGATATCTGCTTTACTGCCAGGTGAATCGATGAAAGATTTACCTGAGCATTTGCAACATGAATCATTTAAAAAAAGGGCTAATAGAAGAGTAGCTGATGGTATGCCGACTGAAAAGAGAGGGGGGGCTCCCTCTGGATTAAAAAGACTTAAAAGTGATGAACCCTGCTTAACAATTACAGGCGCAGCGACAAGGGAGTTTATTCATCCCACTGAAAACAGACCTTTAACTCTTCGATAATGCGCTCGCATTCAGACATTTCCAGACAGTTTTTCATTCTCAGGCAATGCGTCTGAGAAAATACAACAAATTGGCAATGCTATTCCTCCAATGCTTGCAAGGATTTTAGCC
>LUTY01002939.1 GCA_001640045.1 Candidatus Thiomargarita nelsonii
CCCCCCCCCATATCCAAAGCCCCACTCCCCTCTCATGAATCACGAAACGAAGATCGCTATGCTAATTGTCTTTTGACTCCCAAGGTTGACTTTTGTGTGGATATTATTAAATATCTTGGCAAGAGTTGTTTTATGGTGTACTTTTTAACGAAATTTATTCAAGTCAAAAATACAAAGCTATGAATTTACTAAAGAGACAATCACAGCGTACCAAATTACATCAACTTGATGATCGGTTTCATTGCAGTCTCATAGGAACTTGTCTCACTTTGAAGGAGCTGCGACGATTATACCGCAAGCTAAAATTTATCACCAAATCTCCTTTGACTGATCATGATCTTCATCGAATTTTTGTAGGAATTGCGGGTGAAACCTCCTATGCGAATCGGCGGCTCCAAAAGTATATTGATGAAAAGTACCAGCGCATCATCAAACAATTTAGCAAAGTACAGTCAGTAGACGTTTTAGAAACTTTGTGGCAAGAGGCACTAGAAAAGGGTGAGGTGGCAGGTGTTTATTGGGCTTTGGTGACACATCCTGATGTGACTGATGCGCTGCTTAACAAAGCTTATGGTGATATACATATGCTTTCACATTTGTCTGGGGCATCTGTCCGTGTTGACATGCAGGAACTGAGCATATTACGGCGGCGCACAAAAGTGCTTGAAAAGGAGATTGCAGATGCCTTTGTTGAAAGCCAATCTCGTTTGAAAGAAAAAGATAAGATTATTCATACTTTAAAAAGCCGTTTGACTAGCGTCGAAAAAGTGGAAAGTCAACTAGAGAAAATTCAAACGCAACGAGAGACTTTGGAAAAAGAGCCTGTAATAGCGCAACTCAGAAAAGAAATAAAGGAATTGTTCACAAAACTGAGCGTTGAGCAGGAACGGGGGAAACGTATGGAAAAGGAGCTTGAATACTGGCAATCCTTTGCCTTAGCCTACGAAGAGCGTCATTTAACTTTGGAACAGAGACTCACTCAAACCCTTCAAGAGTGTGATGCCTTGGAGCTGAGCTTATCCCGTGTGTTGAGCGCAGATTGTTCAAAATCATGCTCGGTGGAGCAAAAGAAAAGCTGCACCAATACGGATCTTTGTGGTCGTTGCATCCTCTTCGTTGGGGGGCGGACAGCACAATCCAAGCATTTCCGTCATTTGGTTGAACAGTACAATGGTCGTTTTATCTATCACGATGGTGGACGCGAGGATGGTAGTTTTAGGTTGGGCTCAATTCTTTCTCAGGCGGATGCTGTGCTATGTCCGTTAGATTGCATTAGCCATGATGCAATGAATAAAATCAAACGCTATTGTGAACACAATACTAAACAACTTGTTATGATGCCCCGTTCCAGTTTGTCAGCCTTTGTTAAGGGTTTGAATGTATCACTCTTTTGGCATGATCCTTGCGGCGTGGGCAGGGCAGTTCTCCAATCATAAAACCAACACGTTGCTCTTCAAGAATCACGGCTAATCTTGGCGCTTCACCACCGACATCGCGTAGCATGACACGGTGAATCTCTTCCATTTTATCAAATAATTGCAGTTCACCTTTTTTGACATACCAATCATAATCTTGACCAGGTTCAAATTTTCGCGTATGGAGAGCCGCTCCGATTAAAACAACGGGTTTAATAACCATTATTTTATCTCCTCAATCAGTGAAGGATTCCCATAAATTTTAAAGTGCCGATGACGTGCATCCGCAAATTCAATGAGTGCTTTTTGAAAAGCAATATCATGATTGGAAATCCAACGCACAAATTTATTCCACGGCAATCGGTTTTGATCATGTTGGGATAAAGCAAATGCCAGTGCATAGCGCAGGGGTTGATCGGTATTTTCAGGCTTAAATGGCAAATTGGGTTTTCTAACAAAGATGACTTCTTGTTCATTTCCCTGATAATCAATGCGGGTAAATTCTACACAACCCAGCGTTTTGACAGGTATCAAAACACCCACAATATTATCAATGTCTGCCATCCACTGGAGCAGCTTTTTTTCATTTAATAGCCAGCTAATCAACATTTTAAGGGTTGCTGATTTAATTGAAAATTATTTATTATGAATTTGTGGTGTTTCTAAAATTCCGTAAGTCTAGTGTGATTTAAAGTTTGCCTATTTTATTAAGAATGATTATTATTTGCAAGTATTTTTTCCGGTTGTAAAAAAATTTATTTTTTTGAGTATGATAAAAAAGTCTTATGGAAATTATTTTTAATTTTTTATTAAATAGTTGGCACTTGCTCAACATGATGGCACCGTTCATTATCATTGGTGTGCTTGCAGCGGGATTCCTACATTTATTCATGCCCACAGATTTCGTCACAAAACACCTTGGCAATGATAATCTTTTTTCTGTCGTCAAAGCCGCCCTTTTTGGTGCGCCATTGCCCCTTTGCTCTTGCAGCGTGATACCTTTTGCTATTTCTCTGAAAAAATCAGGTGCTAGCAATGGCGCGGTATTAAGTTTTTTAATATCGACACCCATAACGGGTATTGATTCTATTATTGCGACTTACGGCGTATTTGGGTGGATTTTTACCTTGTTTCGAGTGATTTCCGCTGTGATCATTGCTATTTTGGCTGGTATTTTTGCCCCTCAACATCAGATAGAAAATCACAAACCACTTCAGTCTACTGAACCCACAAAAAGCATCAAAGCCTTTTTTGACCAGTCTTTTAATGTGATATTTAAAGACATTGCCAAACCCTTTGCTTTTGGAATCGTGCTGGGTGGTTTAATGATGACACTGATTCCGCAAGGCTTTGAAGGCTTTGTGAGCGAAAATGTCTTTTTGACTTATTTGATAGTTTTGCTGATAGCACCACCGCTTTACATTTGCGCGACAGGCTCTATCCCAATGGCAGCCGCTATGATTTTGGCTGGGTTTTCACCCGGCGCGGCCTTTATTTTGCTAACAGCGGGTCCTGCAACCAGCACCGTGACTATGAGTGTTGTGTATAAGTCTTTAGGCAAGATTTGTTTTATGGTGTATTTTTTAACCATTCTGGCGGGAAGTTTATTGTTCGGATTGATACTTGATGGGATATTTGAATTTATTCAACTGGATTTGTTGGAAATTATCACGATAAATGAAGAACCCAACATTTTTTATACGGTTTCTTCAATACTTTTGGGCGGATTATTGGTTTACTATCTGATAGTCGTGCCAGTTAAAAATAAATTTGGTCAAAAGAAAACGGCTTCATGTTGCTCATGTTGCAGTTCTGAGGAGTCAAGTACAGCGAATTGGCAAAATAAACGAATAAATCTTTGAAGATGTGAATAAAAATGGTGGACTAGCGCTTATGTTCGGCTCGTCCAAGATAAATCTTGGACTCCTTTTTTTTATTAGCGCGTGTACAACCGCAACTGCCAGAACCGGAACAACTTTTGCGCCATTTACGCGAGAGTCGCTGCCAAGTGGGGCAGTATGCGGTTATTTGTGGTTATAATATGGGTAAGTAAAAGCAATGCTAAAAAGGTTTTGAAAACATTAGATGAATTTGGATTTTCTTCACTGGGTTTGAAAGAAGAAGATTTTTTAGAACCAGGATATGTTATTCAATTAGGTTATCCGCCGAATAGAATAGACATTCTAACTCAAGTAACTGGATTAGAATTTGACTTGTGCTATTCTTCAAAAATGGAATTGGATGTTGATGGTATTATTGTCAATTTTTTAGATTTAGAAAATTTAAAGAAAAATAAGAGTGCCGTCGGTAGATTTCAAGATTTAGCAGATTTAGAAAGTTTAGAGTAAATTGCGTCCGGGCGAAGTGTGCTATTTAATTGTCATCACCCACATTGTTGGACTATCAAAAAAACTTTATGGATAAAAAATACTTGATATTCATTCTCATTTGCATTAATATCCCCCCCACAAATTAAATCACTTGGGTGCTCGTGTTAATTTATATATACGAATGATTATCATTAATAAAAACGAAGGAATCAACAAATGGCTATTATTATAGGTGCAGATCGTTTGGGTAATATCGAAAAATTACTGAAAGAGCGTGGTTTATCAGTGTTAAAACACATCACGGGGCGTCGTCCCAAAGCCCAAGGAGGACAAGTTGTTAGTATGTCCCATGCGAAAGTGATGATTTTATTTACTGATTTTGTAGGTCACAACGTGATGTGCAATTTCAGAAAACAGGCGAAGGCGCAACAAATTCCCTTTATTGCCTGTAAACGCAATATCAGCGACTTAGCTCGTTGTTTGGATAGATATGGATTTGCCTACTATGATTAGGGTGTTGCATGAAAATAAAAGACATTATCGGAAATAAAAAGAAACCGGCTCGAAATAAGTCGCTAAAGCGACTCCTTTGATCCAATCAACTTATTTCCGATAATGTCTAAAGTACCCAAAAAAAATGGTCCAAAGACCTCAGAGGTTTTAAAAACCTCTGAGGTCTGGTATTTTCCGGCAGTTGGACTGATAGTCGCCAGTGCTTTTTCAATAATGATTGGAACACTTTTTGCTTAAACATCTCAAAGAAATCCGATTTTTTGAATTCGACTCGGATTTCTAACCGAGTGAAAGTTTTCCCCCCCCC
>LUTY01002929.1 GCA_001640045.1 Candidatus Thiomargarita nelsonii
TATTTGATGCGTGGTTTAAGCAAGATAAAAAAAAGTGAGGTGAGGCATGTCGCAATATCACCAAGAGACTCTTGGCATAACGGCTCGTGTGCTGACACCCTTCTATTATCATGGGCTTTATGCAAGAGATGGCAGTGCAACTCATCCCAATGTGATAACAGACACCGCCTTCATGTTTGCACTTCGAGCGACATTATTAGGCACACCGCCAGTATTACGTGCCAAACCTGACTATAAAGCTGATTTAAAAAATTTACCTTGGCGTGCATCTCTATTGATGGGAACCACTAATAGTATGTTACCACCGGTACGACATACCATTGATGTCGCTAGAGAAGGCGGCTATCACGAAAACATGCAGAAAAATATGGGTTCTGGCAACTTTAAAGGGACATTTTTTGTGCATGAAGTGGCAGTGGGCGCGAGTTATGAAGGTATATTATTGGGGCCTGACCCTTTTAAGATTTTGAAATCAAAACGTTTTATCATGCGCGTTGGGGTAGCCAAACAAGGCATGTTGGAAATTTCGCCTCATAAATCAGTCAAAACGGTGAGATTAAACACCGCGACGGCAAAATTGTTTGGACGCGACTTAAAAGAGGCTTATCGCATTATTGATACTATTCGTGTCAGTCAAGCTTTATCGCAGAATGAGGCAACAGAAGAATTACGGTTGTGGTATTAATAATTTAATTGTCTATTTAATTGTCTGAGTCAGAATTTTAGAATTCACAGAATAAGAAAAATTCTGAAAATCCTGATTCAGACAAGAGAGAATATTAATTAATGTTTACAATTCAATCACACGGCATAAAATATGAGCGAGACACATTTTCCTACGCTCAAAACAAACTGATTCAGAGCCAATCACCAATTCGTATTTGTGGTGCGCCCACTGGGGCAGGTAAAACCTATGCCTTTTTAGAACTGGCTAAAACTGAATTAGTTTTTTTCGTCGTACCCACACAAGCTTTGGCGAAAGATATTAAAAAAACGGCCATTGAAGAGGTAAAATTACCGCGAGTGGAAATCTGGGATTTTACCACCACGCTGGCATGGATAAAACAAGGAAAAGAACCGTGGCGGGTGCGGAAAGGGCATCTTGAAGACATGGCACATAAAGGTGGTGGGATAATTATCGCTACTTTAGAAGCCTTGGGTAATCTAGTGTTAGGTAAACCCGGCTTAAAAAATGTCGAAACCGGTGTAGGCGATTTATTATGGAAAATTAACCATTTGGTTTTTGATGAAGCCCATACCTTGAATGAACGGGCTTTTGGACTCGTGCATTTTATGATAACGCTCATAGCTGATAGACACCAGAAAAATCCACTAGATGCGCCTAAACTCAGCTTGTTATCTGCCACCCATAGCAATTTATTTACCGATTTTATGAAAGCGGGTGATTTACCAGACGGTTTTATTGATTCATTTGACGAGGTGAATACTTTACTGCACTAGCGCGTGTCTGTTGTTTTTTTTTTTCGTTCCAACGCTCCAGCGTCATCTCTATATAGCTCGTAGGTTGGTGACTTTTAATTGGACGCTGGAGAATTTAGATCAAAACATCCTTTTGTTGAACCGAGTAGCAAAAATGAAACTGAACTGAGCCTAACAAGTCACTACTTATCAATAGGCCAAAATTTATCGTTTGCAGGGAGGCTCGCTGTGCCTGTAAATGTGTGGACATGGTTGCCTAGCAAAAACTTCGAGAACTGTTGGAATCAACCGTAGATTTTTCTGGTTCCCAAACGCTGTGAAGGCAAATGTGAGCTAATGGATGGACAGGATTTTCCAGTCGAATGAACATTGAGCCACCGCTGGTTCCAACTGAATCGTACTTTGACAGCAACTATGATGGGCGCGACAAACAGTAAATTACGTTTTTTGGTGCTGAAAAATGAAGGCGATGATAACGGAACTTGAGAACGCTTTAAATAATGAAAAAGATAGTTTTTTAAAGGCGTTAGAAATAACTGACCAGATACCCGTTGAAGAAGAAATGGCTTTGCC
>LUTY01002930.1 GCA_001640045.1 Candidatus Thiomargarita nelsonii
GCATCCAAGGCAAGGTACGCTTTCGCCCTGAAGGGACTGAAAATCCAGGCCTCTCAACGGGACAAGTCGAAGTGGTGGGAGAGCACATTGATATTTTAAATGCCGCCGAAACCCCGCCCTTTCATATGGACGATCTCCATGTTGGCGAAGACATTCGCTTACGTTATCGCTATATCGATTTGCGTCGTCCAGAGATGTTGGCACGTCTTCAATTACGTGCCAAAATCACCCGTTTATTGCGTCAGTTTTTGGATGAACAGGGCTTTTTAGATATCGAAACGCCCATGCTGACCAAAGCGACTCCTGAAGGCGCACGCGATTATTTAGTCCCCAGTCGCACCCATACAGGCCAATTTTTTGCCCTGCCACAATCACCTCAATTATTTAAACAATTGTTGATGATGTCAGGGATGGAGCGCTATTATCAAATTGTGCGCTGCTTTCGTGATGAGGATTTACGGGCGGATCGTCAGCCAGAATTTACGCAATTAGATATTGAAATGTCTTTCATTGATGAAAGCATTATTACAAATTTGATGGAATCTATGATCCGTGGGCTGTTTAAAACGGTCCTTAATGAAGACTTGCCTGATCCTTTTCCACGTATGACTTATCAAGAAGCCATGCGCCGCTATGGATCGGATAAACCCGATTTGCGTGTGCCCTTGGAACTCACCGATGTGGGTGACTTAATCGCAGACGTTAAATTTAAAGTCTTTGCCAAACCGGCTAATGATCCGAAAGGACGTGTTGCGGCACTCTGTGTGCCAAATCAGGGACTTTCACGCAAACAAATCGACGACTATACCAATTTTGTGGCGATTTATGGCGCGAAAGGTTTGGCTTATATCAAAGTCAATGACATTAACGCTGGGCGCGATGGGTTACAGTCTCCCATTTTAAAATTTTTACCTGATAATGCTATCTCCGCTATTTTAGAACGTACCAAGGCGGACTCAGGTAGCATTATTTTCTTTGGCGCGGATAAGGCTAAAATCGTGAATGAGGCTTTGGGCGCGTTACGATTAAAAATCGGTGAGGATCTTAAGCTGGTAGAAAAAGGGTGGAAACCTTTGTGGATAATTGACTATCCCATGTTTGAATGGGATGAAAACCGTTGGATATCTTTACACCATCCTTTTACGGCTCCAAATGTGCCAGACATTGAAATGCTTGAAAACAATCCTGGGACTTGTTTATCGCGGGCTTATGATATGGTGTTGAATGGCGAAGAAATTGGGGGCGGTTCTATCCGTATTCACAGCCCTGAGATGCAATCGGCAGCTTTTAAAGTATTGGGCATTGGTGAACAAGAAGCGCGTGAAAAATTTGGCTTTTTGCTAGACGCGCTGAAATTTGGTTGTCCGCCACATGGGGGCATTGCTTTTGGTTTAGATCGTTTAGTGATGTTGATGAGTGGGGCGAATTCGATTCGTGAAGTGATTGCTTTCCCGAAAACGCAAACGGCGAGTTGTTTGTTGACTTCGGCACCGTCAGCAGCGAGCACTGAGCAATTGCGCGAGTTGCATATTCGGCTGCGGAAGCAGCCATAAAACTCGACGCGGAGCGTCGAGGCAGGCATTCCCACGCAGAGCGTGGGAACGAGAAACCTCGTGCGTTCTCGTTCCCACAAAAGTGAATCCATCAAAGCCCAATGGGTCGTTAATGTGATGGAACACGCCGGCAGCCAAGTCAATATTGTGATCATGGATGCTTGTCGCACCTTTCCGCGACCAGATAAACCGCGTGCCACGAGTGAAGATTATGGTTTAGCGGCCATGAATGCCCCCAAGGGTACTCTCATTGGTTTCGCCACTGGTCCTGGTCAAAGCACGCCGGATGGCAAAAAGGGTTCTAATGGTCTATACACTGGCCATTTATTAAAGTTCATGCGACAAGCGGGGTTAAGCATAGAAGAGGTATTTAAAAAGACCCGACAACAAGTCGCTCTGGAGACTGGTAACAAACAAGTGCCTCCGGTCTATGGTTATTGTTTTGGAGTTGATCGTCCA
>LUTY01002931.1 GCA_001640045.1 Candidatus Thiomargarita nelsonii
AAAGTGGCAATTGCCTTGTCTAAGCCTAAGCCGATGATGTGACGAATTTGTGCAGGTAAACTAGTCAGATCACCTAAGCCAACCAATGTCGCTGGATTGTCAACCACAAAGCCGGCATTTTTCAAACCAATGAAGGCGAGAAATAGCCCGATACCCGCTCCAATGCCTAATTTGAGAGATTTAGGAATCGAATTGACAATCCATTCACGCAATGGAGTCAAACTTATCACCAAAAACAAGAGTCCCGCCCAAAAAACGGCACCGAGAGCGAGTTGCCAAGAATGCCCCATGCCAAGCACGACGCCATAAGTAAAGAAAGCGTGGCAAAGCCAGCCGTTATTTCGGTGGTAATGGTAGTGTGATTATCTTGCAGCTTAAATAATGACTCTAATAAATTCATATCCAATTAGTCGCGTCCAAACTAAAGTTTGGACTCCTAATCTTGTCGGAGTCCAAGCTTTAGTTTGGGCGTAATTTTTTTATAAATAACTTTAATGGTTCCGGAATAATTCTCTTAAGAAAATTTGGAATCTTTGAACGCATATATACCGGTGGACACCCAAAAGCGCAATACGGCACCTATGGCGCCACCGGCTGCAATCGCAATGATACGGGTTAACATCACTGAAGAGTCGCACTATTAAGCTTGAGTTGTTGCGCCAATGTCTTTGCCATCGTAGCCCCCAAGCGTTCGGCAAAGCGGTCTAAATAATTTTGTTTAGAAGTAAAATCCTTGATTTTTTCAGCCTTGATGATTTCACGAGCAATATAGCTGCTGCTACCCAAAGCATCGACTAAGCCGAGTTCCATGGCTTGTTCGCCTGTCCATAGCAGCCCCGAAAATAGCTCTGGATTGTCTAACAATTCTAACTTACCTTTCTCTGTCAAACTCTTTTCGCGTCCTTGTTTAACCACTGTGACAAATTGGTCATGGACATCTTTAAGTACGTTTTTAATGTGGGCAAGATCTTCTTCTTTCATGGGCGAAAATGGATCTAAAAATCCTTTATTTTCGCCGGCTGTCAGCAATCGGCGTTCTACGCCCAATTTTTCCATGGCACCAACAAAACCAAAGCCATCCATTAATACGCCAATTGATCCGATAATAGTGGCTTTATCGGCATAAATTTCGTCAGCCGCCGCTGCGATATAGTAGCCCCCGGATGTACACATGTCTGTTGCGACAGCATAGACAGGAATATTCGGGTATTTTTCCCGCAAGCGTTTGATTTCATCATTAATGTAGCCGGCTTGCACGGGGCTGCCGCCTGGGCTATTAATGCGGATAATCACACCCGCTGTTTTTTCATCTTTAAATGCTCTACGCAGGCTTGTAACAATTTTATCAGCACTGGCTTGAGTGTCGGCGGCAATGATACCTTGTACTTCAACAAGGGCGGTATGTTTCTTACCGGCATCCTCATCCCCGCTCAGCCAATCGGGTTCTACGAATATCAGTAAGGTGACAAACAAGTATATAAAAAACAAGAGTATAAAAAAAATGCGCCACCGTCGGGCTCGCCGCTGTTCTGTGATGGTGGCAAAGGCAAGATCTCTTAATATATCGCGTTCCCAGTTTTCATCTAATTTTGTTTCTGACATAATATTTTTTATCCTTGGTGCAAGGTGCGCCTTGCACTCCAGAGAATCTACTCAGGAGTGCAAGGCGTACCTTGCACGGAATGTAACCACGCGGGTAAAGCGGGTAAACTATCTATACAAATCAATGGATTACATGCAAATAACAGAGTTTTATCATGCACACCATAACTCACTGCCACTGAGCCAACGCCCGCATTGTGCGCCATTTGTAAATCATATTGGGTGTCGCCTATCATTAATGTCTGATTGGGCTGTATGCCTAATTCATCCATGATTTCTTGCAACATTTGTGGGTTTGGCTTAGAACTTGTTTCATCAGCGCAGCGTGTGCTGTGAAATAGAGTGGTTAATTGACTTTCTGCTAAAGCCCTGCTCAATCCTTTGCGACTTTTGCCTGTTGCTACCGCT
>LUTY01002932.1 GCA_001640045.1 Candidatus Thiomargarita nelsonii
GCTAGACTGGCAACTTCTTCTACCGGCAAATTTTTGCCCCATAACAGCACTGGATCACCAACGCTAGCATTTGGTTGGCTACGCAAATCCACTGTTATCATATCCATAGATACCCGTCCGATCAACGGTACACGTCTACCATTCACCAGCACTGGTGTTCCAGAAGGCGCATGGCGCGGATAGCCGTCAGCATAACCAATTGCAACCACACCAACAGGCATGGGTTGTGGACAAGTCCAAGTTGCACCATAGCCAATGGTATCACCTTTACGGAGTCGCTTGACACTGATCAAAGCCGATTGCAATTGCATCACTGGCTGTAAACCTTCCTGTTTCGCCACACTATCGGGAAACGGAGATACGCCATACAGCATAATGCCTGGCCGTACCCAATCGCAATGAGTTTGAGGCCAGCCTAGTATCCCCGCTGAATTGGCTAATGAGGTTTCGAGTTCGAGGTGTCTAGCAAGTGCCATAAACATTTGAGTTTGTTGTTCTGTATTGGCATCTTGACGATCATCCGCACTGCTGAGGTGACTCATCAAACGAATGGGCTGTGCTACGTTTGAACACTGTTCGAGCACTTTGTAAATAGGCTCAATTTCATTTGGCGCAAAACCTAAACGATGCAAACCGGTATCAACTTTCAACCAAACTGTGACTGGTTTTTCAAGCTGTGCCTTAAGCAAATGTTCAAATTGCTTTGTTGTATGGATGACTATTTGTAAATCTTGTTTGGCAATTTCCGGTAATTCATTAGATTGAAAAAAACCTTCAAGCAAGACAATAGGCTTTGTGATGCCCGTTTCCCGCAGTTGTAGTGCCTCTTCAATAGAACGCACCGCAAACGCATCTACATCGGATTGAAGTAGATTGGCTACCTTGATGGCACCATGACCATAAGCATTGCTTTTGACGACTGCCATAACGCGCTGCTGACGCGCACAAGCTTTTACTCGTTGCAAGTTAGCACGTAGGGCGGCGGAATCAATGAAGGCACGAGTAGGACGGCTCATGTTAGTCATTCTCCGTGATAATTTTCTTCAGTATTGGGTTCAAATCTGGTAAATTTTCCCTGAAAAGTCAGAAATATTGTGCCAATGGGGCCATTACGCTGTTTAGCAACGATTATTTCTGCTTTGCCTTTTTCGAGACTATTTTCGTTATAAACTTCATCTCGGTAAATAAAGATCACTAAATCTGCTGATTGTTCAATCTCGCCCGATTCCCGCAGATCTGACATAATTGGACGCTTGTTAGATCGTTGTTCTAGGCTGCGATTCAATTGTGACAATGCAACAACTGGCACATTCAGTTCTTTTGCTAAAGATTTGAGGGCGCGAGAGATTTCAGACACTTCATTAGTACGATTTTCCTTGTTATTTGGTACTTGCATTAATTGTAAATAATCAATCACAATTAAGCCTAATTGGCCTTTTTCACGGGCTAAACGGCGTGCTCGTGAGCGTAATTCAGTTGGATTTAAGGCGGGTGTCTCATCAATGAATAAATAGGATTGTGTCAGTTTGCTAACAGCTTCTATCATTTGAGTCCAATCATTATCCTGAAGATTGCCAGTACGCACATTTTGTAAATTCACCTTTCCCAAAGAGGAAATTAAACGCATGGCTAATTGTTCATTAGACATTTCCATGCTGAAGACTGCAACGGGCATTTTGTTATTAATCGCTGCATGTTCTGCCAGATTCATGGCAAATGAGGTATTATGAACACAGACATCATTGGCTACAAAATTATGAGTCTCAGGGATAGTCAAGTCATAAACTGGTTTTAAACCTACCGCTTCAATCGCTTTGATTTTATCCCAATAAATCTCATGCTCATCCTTGACTTGCGCGATGGGTTCCAAAATCGCTTGTATGTCAGACAAAACCTGTTTTTTGGTAAAAATACCAATTTTTTTAATAAAAATACGAATAGAGTTTACGTCCGCTAGACTGGCAACTTCTTCTACCGGCAAATTTTTGCCCCATAACAGCACTGGATC
>LUTY01002933.1 GCA_001640045.1 Candidatus Thiomargarita nelsonii
CCTCATCGTGCCAGTCGCAACCAACCGATTATTTTTGGGCATTGGTCGACTTTGGGATATAAAAAAAATTAGCGAAACTTATCACAACTGGCGCAATTCAGACGGAGATTATGAAGATGTCAAAGGCTTTTGTAAATCGGCAACAGTGGCAGAACTTGAAGCCCTTGATTATGTACTGACTCCTGGGCGATATGTGGGGCTGGAAGAGATTGTCGATGATTTTGATTTTAATGAGCGGTTTAGTCAACTCAAAGCAGAGTTTGAGGGGCAATTGAAAGAAGAAAGTGAGCTTAATCAGCGGATATTGGTGAATTTGGCGAGGGTGGGTTCTGATGAATGAGTGGAAAGAATGTAAGTTGGGGGATGTTCCATTAGAAATTATTGATGGAGACAGAGGCAATAATTACCCTAAAAAAGCGGATTTTTCAAATGAAGGTTACTGTTTGTTTTTGAATACAAAAAATGTAACTAAAAATTGTTTTTCTTTTGATGAATTAAACTTTATATCACAAGATAAAGATGAATTACTACGAAAGGGAAAACTCAGTCGGGGTGATTTGATTTTAACTACCAGAGGAACAGTTGGTAATATTGCTTTTTATGATGAATCAATTCCATATGACAATATTAGAATAAATTCTGGAATGGTGATAGTTAGAGCAAAAGGCATTGATAAAAAATTTAACTATTACCTGTTTAAATCATTGAAAGCTCAGTTTGATAATTTTGCAACTGGGAGTGCTCAACCACAATTACCAATTCGTGATTTACGTCAAATAGAAATAAAACTCCCACCCCTACCCGAACAAAAAACCATCGCCGCCGTACTAAGTTCGCTGGATGACAAAATCGACCTGCTCCACCGCCAGAACAAAACCCTTGAAGCTATGGCAGAAACGTTGTTTAGGCAGTGGTTTGTGGAAGAGGTGGGGGAGGATTGGGAGGAACTGAGCCTATACGATGTTATTGAGCTTATCGGTGGTGGAACACCAAATACTTCAACCGAAGAATATTGGGGTGGAAACATTAAATGGATTTCTGCAAAAGACATAACAGCAAATCATAAACAATTTATCATCAATACAGAAAAAAAAATTACGGAACTTGGACTTCAGAAAAGTTCTGCTAAATTAATCTCCAAATATTCAACAATAATTTCAGCAAGGGGAACCGTAGGAAAATATTGCTTATTATCAAATGAGATGGCTTTTAGTCAGTCAAATTACGGCATTAAGCCAAAATTAAAAAATTGTTGCTTTTTTACCTATCTATTAATCGCACATTCAGTAGAAGAATTACAATCAGCAGCTTACGGTAGCGTATTTGATACAATTACTACAAAAACATTCAAAGAACATAAGGTAAATATTCCTTTAGAAAAAGAGATAATTCGATTTGAGGAAAGGATAAAGTCGTTTTTTTTTAAGATGGAAGCAAATTCCATTCAAATCAAAACCCTCTCCAAGCTCCGCGACACGCTACTCCCCAAACTGATGAGCGGCGAGGTACGGGTGAAAATATGACAAGGAGGCAACGGCATGACTAGTTCAGAATTAATAAAGCAGCTTTTCCTGTCCTTCAATAATAAGGACAATGACGCTTTTGTCCAAGCGGCAAGGGAATATATTGAACGGGAAAAGCGCAAAAAACATACGATTGTTGCCAAGGAATTAGAAAAAGCCCTGTATCAATCAGCTACTGTCTCCAATAATCAAAGACGCTTCAAGCAAAGTCTGCCGATTCCCAGAGATACCGAAAAAGGCTTTCCATTGCTGGAAATTCAACATTTTGAGCAAGACTTTGATAGCCTGATTTTATCTCAGGAAACCAAAGCCCAGCTTGAACGCATTATCCGTGAATTTAAGGATGCCGATATTTTAGCGACATATAATCTTAACTATAAAAAGAAAGTTCTGCTCTGTGGTAAGCCCGGAACGGGCAAAACTTTTTCAGCACAAATTATTAGTTCTGTGCTGAACATCCCTTTAATTTATATTCGTTTTGAT
>LUTY01002934.1 GCA_001640045.1 Candidatus Thiomargarita nelsonii
AAAACCTGGCAGGTTTGCCTTTAAAGTTGACTAAGTTATTTCATGCACGTTCCTTAGCTTAGCGAAGAAAGTCTTCGCCAACCAGTAAGTCACGTTTATAAGGTACGATCCATGATTGATAAGAGCCTCCTCTGATGGATTGGCAGATTTTATTGAAAACGATGAAGAGATAATCTATGTTCTCAGTCAAACCAAGTATGCAAAATTTCTTGATGAAGAGTAGTCGTTTTTTGTTAAACCAAAGACGTTATCGCAGTTTTCCTTGGTTCCTTGCCAAGGAAATCTTGTGTTATATGCTGGCTTGGTTAAAAAAAGATAACATGCCTTGTCAGAAATTTATTATTTTTTGTTCGCCAAGAGTGGGAAGTGGGTTGCTCAGTGGTTTACTCAATTTACATCCCGATATACATGTTGATGATGTAATACTCTCACATAATAGAGTTAAAAAATTATTTTTTCCAATACGATATATCAAAGGCTATAGTCTAGCGTTTGAAAAACCAGTTTATGGCTTCAAAATACATCCTGCCAACCTAGCTTACCAAAAGCTAGATGCTCAAAAGTTTCTACTGAAACTTCACCAAGCAGGATGGAAAATCATTCATATGAAACGGGCTAATATTGTGCGGCAACAAATTTCTTTGATGATTGCCACACAGAGAAACCAATGGATCGATACAGTAGAAAATTCATTAAAAAATTCAAAATATTATATTAATATAGAGGAATTTATTAAGAAAATACAAAGGCAAGAAACTCACTTATTTAACGAAAAAAAAGTCTTAGAGCAAATACCTCATATAACCATTACCTATGAAGATGATCTGTTGATAGCAGGGCAACATCAGAAAACAGCAGATAGAGTCTTTGAGTATTTGGGTATAGAGTCAATCCCAGTAAAAACTCAATTTAAAAGAACAACCACTGATAAGCTGTCAGATTTTATTGAAAACTATGAGGAAATAGTCAGTGTTCTTTGTCAAACCAAATATGCTAAATTTATTGATGATGATTAAAGTCCTTGTTGTGAAGATGAGAGACAAAATGGGTTATATATATAGGTATCCTTTCTTCTTGGCAAAGGAAATATTTTTTTATATGCTGGCTTTGCTCAAAAGAGATAACATACCCAGCCAAAAATTTATTCTTTATTGTTCTCCAAGAACTGGCAGTAATTTATTAAGAACTTTAATCAATTCACATCCTGATATATATTTAGATACGCCAATACTTTCACATGACGAAGCGAAAAGATTATTTTTTCCAATACGATACATAAGAGGACACCACCGCAAAGCGGCTGAAAAACAAGTCTATGGTTTCAAAATACATCCATACAATCTGACATACCAAAAGTTAGATGCTCAAAAGTTTTTATTGAAATTTCACCAAGCCGGATGGAAAATCATTCACTTGAGACGGTTTAATCTTGTGCGGCAACAAGTTTCTTTGATAATTGCAGAACAGAGAAACAAATGGGTAGATACATTAGAAACCCCCTTAAAAAAATTGAAATTTTACATTGATAGTGATGAATTGATTAAAAAAACACAAAGACAAGAAACCCATTTAGCTAACGAGGAAAAAGCGTTGGGGCAAGTGCCCCATCTAACAATTGCCTACGAGGATGAGCTGTTGAAAGCCGAGCAACATCAAAAAACGGCTGATAGAATTTTTGAGTATTTAGGAGTAGATTCTGTTCCTGTTAAGGCAAAGATTGTAAGGACTTCTACTGATAGTCTGGCGGATTTTATTGAAAACTATGAAGAAATGGTCCGTGTTCTCAGTAAAACTAAGTATGCTAGGTTTCTTGATGATGATTAATCATACTGATTTTACAGACACTATCCCTTTCAAGGGATAGTGTCCGTTTTAAACCAGATACCTAACGACGTTGACGTTCCATTAATTGTGTCATCACTCGTGCCAAGACCGATCGTGGCAGCGAAATAACCGCAACTATCCTAAATAGCAACGACAACATTAACCGCATCTTAAGAAGTAA
>LUTY01002935.1 GCA_001640045.1 Candidatus Thiomargarita nelsonii
AACGGCTTACGAGAATACCAAGTTCGTAGTAGGCGATTTATCGCCTACACCTCTGCAAAAAACCGTTCAAACGATTAAACAGCGGGAAAATCTGTTGGCAATTGAAGATCAAATCGTGCCAGTGGCTGAAATTTTCCGCTTACAAGGGGCGGATGAATTGCAAAAAGCGGAACAACGCTATTTACCACCAAGAGTCAAGCCCGCAGCGGCTATTATCCTCGCCGCGTCACGAGGTGAGCAATTGAGAGAACTTACCGCCACTAAACCCAAAGTGATGGTGGAAATCGCCGGCAAACCCCTATTGGCACACAGCTTAGCCGCTTATCGGGAGATAGACATCAAAGATATTACGGTGGTGCGCGGTTACCAAAAAAACACGGTTAATTTACCCGGGGTGCATTATGTCGATAATGATGACTATGCAAATACCGGTGAATTGTTCTCTCTAGAAAAAGCGCTAGACGCTAAACTTGACTCAGAACAAGACTTTATTATATCTTATGGCGACGTCTTATTTAAGAAATACATACCTGCCCTGTTGTGTGAAACCGAGGCCGATTTTGTGATAGCGGTGGATACCCAGTGGCAGGAAAGTGCCAATCGCCACCGGCTGGCGGATTATGTCAGTTGTACACAACCCAGTACGCGCACGGCTTTTTTTCAGCCAGTTTATTTAACACAGATGGCTGGTGATTTAGCGGCGCAAGCCATTGACGGTGAATGGATGGGATTTTTTAAAGTCAAACAGACTGCTGTGTCGTTGTTACGGGAGACTTTGGCATCATTGCTGGGCGATAGCAGACATAAAACCGCTAAAATGCCCTTGTTATTCAATACATTGATCAAGCAGGGTTATCAAATCAGGGTCATTTATACGACGGGTCACTGGCTGGATGTCGATAGCCTTGAGGATGTCGTCAATGCCAACGCGCTGTTTTCATAAAGGAGAAAAATCTTGATTCAAGCACCGGATTTTATCGAAGCGGCAAAAGTACGAGGCTTTCAGTTGTACACCGGGGTACCTTGCTCCTATCTAAAACCTTTTATTAATTACGTGATTGATTCCCCCGATACCCATTATGTGGGGGCCGCTAATGAAGGCGATGCGGTGGCAATAGGGGCAGGTTCTGAACTGGGCGGTAAACCTGCCGTGGTCATGTTTCAAAATTCTGGACTTGGTAATGCGGTTAATCCGCTCAGTTCTCTGACTTATATATTTAAGATACCGGTATTATTGATCATCACCTTGCGTGGTGAACCGGGCGGGCCAGCGGATGAGCCGCAACACCAATTAATGGGAGCGATGACCACATCATTACTTGAGCTTTTGCAAATACCTTGGGAATACTTTCCAACAAGCGAAATTGGCAATACCCTTGATAGAGCGACCACTTTTATGGCTACACAACGTACCCCTTATGCACTCGTCATGAAAAAAGGGGCAGTGGCAGCTTGGTCGATGACTTCACAACCTATTTCCCACCCATTTTACCGTCTAGTTGAAGAGAACAAGCGGTCGCAGCCACAACACACGCGGTTTGAAATCTTACAGACAATTCAAGCCCAAGCAAGCACAAAAGAGGTTATCGTAGCGACCACCGGTTATACGGGTAGAGAACTCTATGCTTTGGATGATCGACCCAATCAACTTTACATGGTGGGTTCTATGGGTTGCGCCGCCAGTCTTGGTTTGGGGATGGCCTTGGCATGTCCGCAACGGCGCGTGATTGTCATTGATGGCGATGGTGCGTTGTTGATGCGTCTGGGGGTATTAGCCACGATAGCTTATGAACAACCGGCCAATTTCTTACATATTGTACTGGATAATGAACAGTACGAATCCACCGGTGGGCAATCGACGGTCTCCCATTCAGTGGATTTTTGCGCCATTGCCGCTGCCAGTGGCTATGCTTCAGTGACATGCGCTGATACCACACAAGATGTGTTGTCAATAATGGCAGCCCGTCAACCCGGCCCATCTTTTGTCCATGTCAAAATCAAGCCG
>LUTY01002936.1 GCA_001640045.1 Candidatus Thiomargarita nelsonii
ACGCGCCTTGTCCCATGTTTCCACACCAAAACAATTGGCGTTTTTCAGCCAAATCAGCCCTGAGCTGTTATCTGTGACAGTGCCATCGCCGTTGTCAATGTAACGTTTAGCACGAGTCTCTAGCACCACAATTCTCTTCTCCATTTCCGCTGCTTTTTTTTGAAGGCGCTCGTTTTCCACCCGTTGCGCCTCAACGATATCGAGTGCTTTTTGCAGTTTTGCCATGGAATTCTCATAACACTCCTTAGCTGTTCCGCACGAGACACGCTCGGCATAAGCGGCGCGTGGTGGCACAGTAAAAACTATAGCCAGCCACGCTAAGGTTAGGACAATGGATATTTTTGGCATATTTTTTCCCAAGTTGAAATTTATTTCAAGGCGTTAGGAAATGACTAAAATGGAATAGGTAACGAGCGTAGGGTCAATGCCATTATGTTTAGGTGTTTAGGATTCCAGCCTATGGGTTTGGACGTCGGCTCATCCAAGATAAATCTTGGACTCCTAATACCACGATTGCGGGCATTTATCCTTAACTTAATGGCATTGGAGCGTAGGGTGCGTCCTACGCACCATCTCACCACGAACCATTAATCTACAGCGACATCAAGAATGTGCGTGGAATGCACCCTACGCTTGCTAAAGTTAAAGTGGGTGGCGCGTTTTTGATGTCCATCCAATCTATATATTTATTTTTTTCCTTTAGAGTTAAAAAAACTCAAGGATGATAAAAGGAAAAGTGTATCTATCGAGGTTTAAATGTTACGAAAGCGAAAGATGAAGTCGCCAACATCCCGTTTTTGTCGTAGCACTCAACCAGCAGTTTACTACTAACGCTAACCGTTTTACAGAATCGTATGTCACCAGCCGGTGTTACACTAGTCATGTAGTCGAGGTAGTAGTAATTTTCCCCCGTGATGGTTATCTCATAGCGCTTGTAGTTTGAATCGTAAGTAGATTTCCAATTGCTCGTTCCCGAATACTTGTTACCATCGCTTTTAACAACGCCGAAGGCAAGAGCGTTTTTCCTTTCTAGTTCGGCAACCTTCCTTTGAATGTGCTCGTTTTCCACATGTTGCGCCTCAACGATATCGAGTGCTTTTTGCAGCTTTGCCATGGCTTTCTCATAACACTCCTTAGGTGTTCCGCACGCGACACGCTCGGCATAAGCAGCGCGTGGTGGCACTGTGAAAACTATAACCAGCCACGCTAAAGTTAGGACAATGGATATTTTTTGCATATATATTTTTTTAACTCCCCAGGTTGAAATTTATTTCAAGGCGTTAGGAAATGACTAAAATGGAATAGATACTTTTGACACGACAGTCTCAATCCTTTCCCGATACGATGTCACGTTGAGATTAAGTTCAGAACTTAAAGACTCAGTACGCACACTCTCCCGCATTCGATACGACACTGACCAAAACAATAGCGCATTCGATTCAGGATTGGCCTCTTGCATTGCCGATTGATCCTCAACCGGTTTGTCAGTCGTTTCAAGGAGTTTTTGCCTCATTTCGGCCACAATCCACTCGATAACCCTCACCTGGCTATCGGGTTGAGTCGTATCAGCTTGCATTTCCAGCATTATCATCTCAGTAGCCAGTGCTTGCTTGGCAATCTTTTTAAGCGTCTGTTCAGTCAGAAACGTTGTGACATTTAATTCAGATTGCAACTGCTTGATGAGTGCTTGCCAGTCAAAAATCAGTTTGGCTGCCAATGGCCTGACCTTTTCCGTCCATGTCATGGTAGTGATAAGGGTCGCCTCTACAACTTTGCCTTTTTGCCGCCGAGTTGTCATTATTTGGAGAGGAATACGCTTGAGTGAGCCACCCACCAATGGGCGTTGCCAGATCGTCTCATTATCAATCAGTAGCCACATTGCAAAGGCTTTTGGCCTGATCTGAACAACTTTGGTTGCCGCCCCAAATTTTTGCTTGGCTCGCCGACGGAGTTTATCCACATATGCTGGATCAGCGATGAGAGATAAGCGTCCCGTTATCAAG
>LUTY01002937.1 GCA_001640045.1 Candidatus Thiomargarita nelsonii
CTTGGGGATTGAAGTATAAGGATAATTACCATCAAAGTTAACTAAATCGCTGGTAATGGTCTCTCCAAAGAAAAAGGGTGTTGTCGTATTCGCACGACAAGCATATTCCCATTGAGCCTCAGTTGGTAAATTATAATTTTTGTCTGTCATATCAGACAGTCGTTGACAGAACTCTACAGCCTCTTTCCATGAAACGGTTTCTACTGGAAGATTGTTCCCTTTAAAAGAGGAAGGATTATTTCCCATGACCGCTTCCCATTGTGCTTGAGTCACAAGATATTTGCTCATATAGAAGGGCGCCACCGTCACTTCGTGTTGTGGATCTTCCCTCTTTTTTCTCTCTTTCTCCGTTTCAGGTGAACCCATTAGAAATGTCCCGCCTGGTATAGAAACCATTTCTATAATCACACCATTACCCAAGTCTTCGATCTGATAATTGGCTTGTTGTGGCTCATTGTGGACGATTTGTCCCTGAGCATTGAGAGTGATAATTTCAAAGTCAAAAGATAATGTCTCTTTTATTTTATCTGTTTGTTGTATTGCAAG
Organism: Candidatus Thiomargarita nelsonii; assembly: GCA_001640045.1. Taxonomy (GTDB): domain Bacteria; phylum Pseudomonadota; class Gammaproteobacteria; order Beggiatoales; family Beggiatoaceae; genus Thiomargarita; species Thiomargarita nelsonii_A. The sequence continues at coordinate 547 of LUTY01002937.1, forward strand.
CCTAATATCCCCTTCTTCGGCCTTTGGTGGCGCATATTCTTCGACCTTTGGTGGTGCCTCTTCTTCTTCGACCTTTTGTAGCGCCTCTTCTTCCGCCTTTGGTTGCGCCTCTTCTTCCGCCTTTGGTGGCGCCTCTTCTTCCGCCTTTGCCTGTGCCTTTTGAATTCGTGTTTGATCAATTTTATCCAAGTAATTCGACAATTGCGTTATGACGAACTGTATTTCAGGTCGTTTATCAGGATCGGCTTCTAAACAAGCTATGAATAAAGGCTGTAATTCAGGCATATCAGGCAATTTGCGAGGATGGAAAAAACGGGGATTTTCTCCGCTCAACAAGTGATACATCGTTGCTCCAAAAGCAAATAGATCGCTTTTTGCACTGGGTTCTCCTGCCCGTTGCTCTGGCGGCACATAATCCAAGCTTTCAAAAATGGACTGTGCCAATAAACTCGTTGGTTTTTCAATTTGGGTAGCCGCTTGTTGTTTCAGAGAAGTCGCCACTCGCCCCAAGCCAAAATCCAGTATTTTTACCTCTAAATCCTCTGTTGTAAAGAGAAGGTTAGCAGGTTTTAAATCGAGATGATAAACATCCGCTTGGTGAGCAATGGCTAAGCCTTTGGCAACTTGTAGAGCGACATTTAAGCCGGTTATCAGTTCAAGTTTGCCATGTTTTTTGAACCAAGTTTCGCCATCTATCGTGTTGTCAAGATATTCTGTCACAAAATAAGGGCGTTCTTGTTTGACAGAATTGACGTAGCCACAGTCCAAGACTTTAGGTATATACGTCTCCAACAATCGATGCATGAGAATGGGCTCTTTAAATACATCATCTCGCCGCCCCCGGTGCCCTTCCCAAAAGCTCTTAACAACGACCTGAGTTTCACGCCATTGATCTTGACATAGGAAAAGGCAGCCCATGCCATCAGCCCCTAAAATTTTCTCAATAGGATATTTGTCAATGTCATGTAGCGCATATTGCCAAGTGTGATCTATAGAATAACTTTCTTGTAAAGCGGTTAAGGCTTCGGGGTAATCTTGGTGCCATAACCTCAGTTGAAAAAGGTTAAAACAAGCTAAGGCGCGTTTTTCATCCTGATGGGCTTCATCCCGTGCTTGGATAAATTTTTGCTCTGCCGCTTGTAAATCGCCCTGTGAAAAGTAAAGACTGCCCTCAATCAGGGCAATTTGACTGCGATATTGGGGATTTTCTATGATCTGTGGTTTAATATCCGCAATTGCTTTTTCTAGGTTTTTCAAGCGTGTCGTGTCGTATTGGGCAAATTCGTCACGGGGATTGAGTTGTACTGATAAGCCCATCTGTGCCATCATTTCTGACAATTGCTCTAATTTTTTATTGAGCTGGTTCAATTCTGGTCCTAACTCATCCAAAGCGCTCAGCACCACTTCGACTTTTTCTGTGGTCATCTGTGCCCAGCTTTGGAATGGTGCCATTAATG
>LUTY01002938.1 GCA_001640045.1 Candidatus Thiomargarita nelsonii
CCATTTGCTATCTGGGTTTATGACACCAATAACCGTGGCTTAACTCAATTTGTTGCAGATGGTGCCGCACCGGCTTGGAATTCGCAATAAGCCATATGTCCAAGATTGGACTTCAAGTCCCCATCATTGCTAGTTTAGGCGTGGAAAGAGGGTGTGTAGGACGCACCCGACGCTAATAGTAATATGTCAATAAAGTCAATAGGATAGAAAATACCCTTATTTCATGCCCAAATACCCTTTCTAAAAGGCGCTAGAAAATTATTTATTATATAGTATTCCTAAATGATTGGTATTTTGGAGTCCAAGATTTATCTTGGACAGCTATGCTCTAGGAATTTCACATGACATCTACATTAATTTGGTTTTTACTTGGGCTGTCGCTCCTTATTTTAGAAGCACTCTTGCCGGGATTGATTTTATTTTTCTTTGGATTTGGTGCTTGGCTGACTGCCTTACTCATTTGGTGGTTTCCACTGCCTTTATCCATGCAATTAATGTTTTTTTTATTCAGTTCGCTGATTTTCTTAATTTTTATACGTCGTTATCTAAAACCTATATTTTCAGGGCGGACAATTATAAATCCTGATGGAGAAGATTTCGATAGTTATATTGGAGAAAACGCTGTGGTGAAAGTCGCGCTTAAACCAAATCAAAAAGGCAAAGTGGAGTTGATCTCCGCTCCGCTCCGTTACTTCGTTTCATGGCAGTCTGTGGACGGCTGAGGCTAATGAAATTTTAGTCGAAGAAACGCCAGTTAAAATTATTGGCAGAAACAATATCACATTGAAAGTAAAGGCTTTATATTAAAACAAGGAAATATATTATGAGTCTAAATCCTAGTTTTTTAGTTTTAATCGGACTGGCTATTTTTATTTTGATAGTTTTTGTGAAAACGATCCGTATCGTGCCACAAACAGAGGCGTTTATTATCGAACGCCTGGGTAAATACCAAAGCACACTGGAAGCGGGTTTTCATATCCTGATACCTTTTGTCGATAAACTTGCCTATGAGCATACGCTCAAAGAGCAGGCAGTCCATGTACCACCGCAAACTTGTATCACCTGTGATAATATCTCGGTAGAAATGGATGGTATCTTGTATTTACAAGTTGTCGATCCGCGCAAAGCCTCTTATGGTATAGATAATTATCGATTCGCTTCAATTCAATTAGCCCAAACGACGATGCGTAGTGTTATCGGACGTTTAGAGCTAGATAAAACCTTTGAAGAACGCGATAGTATTAATATTGCGGTCGTCGATGCGGTAGATAAAGCGTCTGAGCCTTGGGGAGTTAAAGTCACCCGCTATGAGGTGAGAAATATTGAGCCTCCAACGAGTATTAAGGATGCGATGGAAAAACAAATGCGTGCCGAGCGAGAAAAACGCGCCATGATTGCCGAATCGGAGGGGGAAAAGCAGGCGAAAATTAATCGTGCCGAAGGCGATAAGCAAGAACTGATTGCTCGTTCAGAGGGTGAAAAGCAAAAACGGATAAATGAGGCAGAAGGACGGGCGGCAGAAATTGAGCGGGTTGCTATCGCAACGGCTAAAGGAATTAGTCAGATTGCTCAATCGATCAATCAAAAAGGCGGAATACAAGCCGTCAATCTACGGGTTGCTGAGCAATATTTAAGCGAATTTGGTAAACTCGCTGAAACCAATAATACCATGATTATTCCTAGCAATTTAAGTGATGTTGCGGGCATGGTTGCAACGGCTAGCTCTGTTATTAAAAGGACACAAATTAAGAGTTAAGGTTCAACTCGACGCGGAGCGTCGATGCCTGCATTCCGCAGCGAAGCTTGGACTCCGGTCCTTTTCTCGTTCCCACGCTCTGCGTGGGAATGCATGCATCGACGCACGGATTACATTTAAGAATGGATAAGTCAAAACCTAACCAGAGCTGGGTTTGGGTTTATCCTTTTTTAAATGTAATCCTTGTAGTTATTAAGGTTTTTTCCAATATCTGGCGTTTGGAAATAAGGTGCGTAACATGAGTTA
>LUTY01002949.1 GCA_001640045.1 Candidatus Thiomargarita nelsonii
CCCGAGAAATGGGCTTAGATGAAATGGCTATTGCTAAATTGACTGGACTTTCAGCGCAAGCTATAAAGGAAATAATCTCTACCACCCTACGAACCTAATATTTTTCGGAGCAAACACGGATAGCAGTTAGCCAAAAAACCTTTATTATCGACATTTATAGACTTAACTGGTCCAAACCCCCGTCGGTTTGTCTTAATGGCATTGGCTGGTTTTGGCTTTATCCCTTTTTAAATGCAATCCGTGTAGTTTTGTTGTGATTTATAGAAATCCTATTTTTTAAAAAAATAGGATTTCTTTAATTCTTCGAGCGGCGTTTTTTTTTCCGTGAGATTACTCGTATAAATCTTTGGCGCGACTAATCTATTGCGAAAACTTAATCCCCATATTATAAGTACTAAATGGTATAGTCCTATTTGGCTCAATCATGAAGTTACATTCTCGCTTGATATTAATAGAATCAAAGTTAACAATATCTGAAAACTCCATGATAACAATACGATAGACCTTTTCATACCCCATATCAGCAGGGCACAAAAAGTTTGGCCAACAGCAGAAGAGTTTCTGTTTTATCTTATCTTTGAGTATCCCCTCACCCATCGCTGTATCTAGGCTCACTGTCTCTACAACCGTCTTGACGAACTCTCTGTCTTGTTCAAAGGTGATCGTTCCTTTTTGATCGGTGATAAGCTCTTTGGGAAGTTTTCCAGTGACAGGCATGAGGTTTGCGTAAAGCTTTTCATCCATCATCTTGGCGGCATAGCCGACACTAATCTTGTGTGGATCACAAGGCAGAGGAATCATGTCTTCATCGTTAAATGGATTGTCCTCATCCTCGATAATACGTTGACGAATCTCAGATAGCGTGAGACGGAAATCATCCGCATTGTTTGTGATGGCTATGTATTGGATGATGACACCGCTGTGATGAGTGAAAGAGGGACTGCTGATTTATTAGGAATGGCACATTCATCTCTACAGGGCATGGCAGTTACTGGTGTTCCAAAATCGCTGAAACCCTTTATTGATAAGGATTTGAGCATGGCAGTTACTTTAGTAAAAGTGACTGCAAAAAGTAGTCCTTATAAAGACAGAAAAATTGTTGTTTATGATAGCAATTTCATAGATGCAATACTTCGAGCTTATGTAATGGCAGTGGGACATAATGCACTCCAGAAGAATCAGATGCATATTGGACGAAGATGTGTACTTTTATTTTCCTCTTTGGCCAAAACCGCCCTAGATGCTGCCATTAAACAAGCCTGTGGACTCTCCCCCAATATCCAACAAACCGCCCAAAAAAACTACATAGATGCCGTCAAACTGATCAAAGATTTTGGCTTTACTTGCTCAGTTGGTGATGACATTGCTATCAAAAAGGACATTACCCAATTCCTTAGTGTGCCAGAAAGTACCCTCAACAGTTTTCTTAGAAAACACAAAAGCGATATCCAACCCATTCGCCTAGATTCGGCAACTATTCGCTCTTTCGGTGGCAAAGCGTCACGTATGAATGGTTATCACCTTGACGATGTCACCAAAATTGCCTTGGGAAACGAAGTAACGGAGCGGAGCGGAGATCATGGATTCAGTCATTGGCATTGAACTCAAAAAACAAGTCTTTGGGCAAATTGGCTCTTTTGCTAAACCAGAAACCTCAACCGAAGTCCAATGGCAAAAAGTGTTGTCATTAGTTTTTGAAGGTTTTGACTTGCATTTTAACTATCCGATTGGTCCATACAAGGTTGATTTCTTTGTGGCAAAGTTAATGTTGGTCTTAGAATGCAACGGTTATTGCCACCGCTATTATGATCCCAAACAAGAGAAAGAACGGGAAAAGCTGATTACCCGAAAATATAGCTTAGTTCGTTTTCATCACCAAGTGAGTTTAGAAACACTCTTCAACGGCATTTTACAAGCCAAACAGGGTACGATGGTTAAGTTATACGATTTAGAACAGCTTGGCCAAGAAATGCCTTTTAATATTAACCCATTAAAAGCACAAATTGCCTAACTTTGCGCGGCACCCGACTTGATTGATTTTTGGTAACAAAGTGCTGGTGCAATAAATATTTAAAAGACCATGATACGTCCGGTTTGGATATTGAAATTATGTCTGTCAGAGACGCAGCCCGAGTTTCTATTGAGAGAATAAGAGCCGGAGAAAATACGATCTCTGTGACTGGAAACGTGTTACGCGACTACAACACTGATTTGTATCCCATTTTGGAAGTGGGAACCTCTGCCAAAATGCTGTCGATTGTGCCCTTGATGGCAGGAGGCGGATTATTTGAAACAGGTGCAGGTGGATCAGCTCCAAAACATGTGCAGCAACTGTTGAAAGAGAATTATTTGAGGTGGGATTCGCTGGGCGAATTTTTAGCGTTGGTGCCGTCTTTGGAGCTGGTAGCAACGGTTGATAATAATGCTAGAGCGAAAGTTTTGGCAAAGGCGCTTGATAAAGCAACCGAGAAACTTCTGGAAAACAACAAATCTCCTCAAAGAAAATTGGGGACTATTGACAACAGAGGGAGTCATTTCTATTTAGCGCTGTATTGGGCAGAAGCGCTTGCCAAGCAAACCGAAGAGACGGAACTTGCTTCTCAGTTTGCAGAAGTCTCTAAAAATCTTTCAGAGAACGAAGAAACAATAAGTCAAGAACTACTCTCGGTGCAAATAAAACCCGTTGATATTGGGGGATATTATAAACCCGATTTTGAGAATGTTTCGGCTGTTATGAGACCCAGTGCGACTTTTAATGGTATTATCGATGAGATGTAAGTCTTTTATACTGCTAACCGCGACGCAGAGCGTCGCAGCAGGCATTCCCACGCTCTGCGTGGGAATGCCTGCCTCGACGCTCCGCGTCGTATGGAAAAAAAATGCAAACACGCACCTACATATTCATTTTATTATTACTCCTCAGCGGCTGTAATCATCAAATCCATCAACAACAATTTTATGTCTTTGGCACATTAGTAGGTATCAGCATTTGGGGCGTTTCTGAACAAAAAGCCAGCGAAGCGATTAATACCATCGCCAAAGATTTTCAAACCATGCACCACAACTGGCACGCATGGCAGGAAAGCCCCTTAACCGATTTAAACCAAGCCATAGCGGCAGGACAAGTCTGGACAGCGCCTTCGCTGTTACCCTTATTAAAAAAATCAAAACACTTTTATAATCAAAGCGATGGATTATTTAATCCGGCGATAGGACAATTGATAAATGTATGGGGATTTCATAGTGATGATTTATCCAGCGATTTTATACCGCCTTCGCCAGAAAAGATTACTGAATTAGTCGCGCTTGCGCCGAGTATGGATGATATTCATATAGAAGGCGACCAGATTTCTTCAACGAATCGGGGAGTACAATTAGATTTTGGCGCCTTTGCCAAAGGTTATGCTGTTGATTTAGCGATTGAAAAATTACGTCAACTCGGCGTGCAGAATGCCATCATAAATGCCGGCGGCAACCTCAAAGCGATTGGCAAAAAGGGAGACAAGCCTTGGTTAATAGGCATTCGTCATCCAAATGGCACAGAAGTCTTAGCGGCAGTCGCGGTGAGCGGCGAAGAAAGTGTAATTAGTTCAGGCAATTATGAACGATTTCGGGAATATGAAGGCGTGCGTTATTCACACATTATTGATCCGAGTAACGGCAAGCCAGCACAAGGATTAAGCTCGGTGACAGTCATTGCTCGCAGTGGCGCACTCGCTGATGCCGCCTCAACGGCTTTGACAGTGGCAGGATTGCAAGACTGGCATCGCATAGCGCGACAAATGGGAGTAAAATATGTGATGTTGGTGGATGAAAAAGGGATAGTATATGTCAATCCGGCGATGGCAAAACGTGTGCAGTTTCCAGCAGATAAAAAACCTCAGATTATAGTGAGTCAGCCGTTGTAAGGTTTAAAGGAGTCCAAGATTTATCTTGGACAGATAAATCTTGGACTCCTGCTCAGAGATTTATCTCAAACTGTCATTTACTAGCGTTACTTCGTTTCGACCAGCGGGAGAAATCTGGAGGGTGGTGCGGTGAATGGATTCGATTGGAGTACAACTAATGTTCAACAACGAATAAAACCGTCAACACTTTTTTATGGTATTCCTGAAAGTACGGTGCGTAAGCACCTAAGTATTACCATCGCGTTCTCCTTTATAGTACAACGAATATCGATCTAAACGAATTAAGCCTTGAAGCTATGAGGAACGATCCAAGAATCTACCAACGTTCTCAAGGCAGCAAGCACTGTCATCAATTTTCACTAAACTCAAAGGCGAGCAGTCTAATCGAAAATAGCCACCACATCAATAACCTTCAAGTTTCTACACGTTCCCCCACCCGTTTATCAAACCTCAAAAAAAACTAGGAACGAAAGGCGGGACACCCTTTATTGTCAAGGGTTTAGCGTAAGCTGGCGAGAGATGTTGCGTATTTACAATAGCCACGTCATTTGTCCCGCTTAAAATTGGAAACCTCGAAAACGCCTATTGGGAAAGGCGATTAGAATGGCGCGTTTTTCTGGTGCGGGAATCCATC
>LUTY01002940.1 GCA_001640045.1 Candidatus Thiomargarita nelsonii
ACCATGAATCAGCCATTGAATGGCCTCAAAAAGATGGTCAATATTATGGTCTGTTTACTTGGCATTGGGTGCAAAATTTACAACAAACACAGGCGAATGATACTTGGAATAATGTGTTTGAGCGTACTGATGCACAAATCAGGGAGCAGCGCGGTATCGTGCAGCAACCACAGATAGAGGGTAATCGCCGCCAACGGGTATTGGGTGGTGGCTTTGCACCGCTGCCTGCAACAGTTTCTGTCAATCCAATCGCTGACGAATGGGTAGAAATAAATGCCGGCTCGCTTGCTGGTGTGACCAAAGGCTCGATCTATCGCTTGTATAAACCCCAACCCCCTAATCCACAAACTTTACCGCGTTTGACTATCACTGTAGTGGAGCCTTTCAGCAGCTTTGGTGTGCCTGAACCCGAGGGTGCTTTTCAGAAAGATGATCGGGTGATAGAGCAAAGCCATGTTTACCATTTTCCACCCATTAAGGTATCCTTAGAGGCCGATTTTCCAGAAGATAAGCCATTGTTGCAATTAATAAAATCCGCATTCCAGCCAGACTCTAGCGGCCAAAAATCACTCCCAGCCTATACCCTCATTGATGATCCGTCTCAGTCCGCGCTACGTCTGTATCTGTTGCGCCCCAAGAGGAAAAACGGTCAATTAATCCGTGCCAATGCGGACGATGCTTTACCAAAACCCTTTGTTAATCAACCCCCTGAGTTATGGATACTGACACAAGAACAGCAGTTGTTATATAAAAATCTGCAAATTCCATTTGACAAGCCAACTGAGGGGGTTAAACAATTACAGAGTCATTTGAACAAATTGGCGCGTGCTCGTGAGCTTAAAGCACTCAAAAGTCCGCGTGGCAGTACTACTCCGGTGTCTGTGCAAGTTTCTATTTTGAGTCAAGTCGATGATTGTCCAATCAATGCAAATTGTGTGCCGTTGCCCAATGACTTATTATATAGCAAAGACGGACCCTATCGTTTGGCGACATTTGAAGGCAGCCAGTTTTTAAATCCATCGGGCCGTATTTTTTGAGCCACACCTCGCCATCTATCATCCCATCGAGGTACTCGGTGACGAAAAAAGCCCGTTCCTGTTTAAAAACATTGGTATAACCAGCATAGAGCGGCTCAGGTACATAGTCACCAGCTATTTGACGCATGGTGATGGCTTCTTTAAAAACCTCTTCAGGCGAACCCTTGAGCGTTTCCCAAAAGCACTTGACTATCACTCGCTGTTTTTTTATCAATGGATTGTTGTTTCGACAGAGAAACACACAACCCATGCCCCCCGCGCCTAACAATTGCACAATGGGATAGGTTTTCACATCATGCAAAGCATACTGCTCTGGATTAATAGCAATCGCCGCTTGTAAATCTAACAACGCTTCATCGTAAACCTTGCACCGCAATCGCACTTGAAACCGATTGAAATAAGCAAGGGCCTTTTCGTCATCAGTGTGAGTATTTTCAATGACTTGTGAAAATAAGCCTTCCGCTGATTCCAAATCACCCATAGAAGAGGTAGCACTTCCCACCATGAGTACCAACCTACTGTATCCAGGCATATCAGTCGGCAAATGTTTTAAATTAGCAAGGGATTTCTGAATGACTGTCCGAGTCTCAGTATCATGCCGGGTAAATTCGTCACTGACTTTCACCTGTAGAGATAGGTGCAAATCTTTCATGAATTCCAACATCACCTGTTGGTTAGATAAGATAGTTTCTTGCTGCAAAGCGGTTAGAGTTTTTTCAAATCGTGGATCAGTGCGAAATTGCTCATGCAAGAAAAACAACATCGCCTTGCCCAATAGATCGTCATGGCGGAGAAAGGCTGCCAACTTGTCATCCAGCGGGGCGAGGTGCTGCATTTGTTCTAGCAGTAAGTCGGTGAGCGCGACCAGCCACCCACTGCTCGTGGTATTCGTGTTGGTGCAGCGCAAGACCATGAATCAGCCATTGAATGGCCTCAAAAAGATGGTCAATATTATGGTC
>LUTY01002941.1 GCA_001640045.1 Candidatus Thiomargarita nelsonii
ATTGGGGTGGTGGTTGAAGGTAAACAGGTTTGGGTGGAGAGTGTGCAACTCTAAGGGCAACCACAAGGGATTGCCCCTAACCTCACGTCTGCTGTAATTTATAGAAATCCTATTTTTTAAAAAAGCTTGTCCCGAAGTATTGAGGGATAGGATTTCTTTTAACAATCGTTCCGGGTGCGTCCCACGGAAAATAAGCAAACACCGCCATTATTGTCCCGACGGGGTTACAGCTTTTGGCAATGGCACGGCAATAGGCTCTGGCAAGAGCATAGTATTGTCCTCTGGCGCCTGATGACTTATCGCGGTATCACTCTCAAGTCCATCTAGGTTCCCCGTCACCATGAATTCTGGCGATAAAGAGTGCAATTGAACCCAATTGCTGTTGTTCATCCACTGCCATATCCCATAGCTGGCTCCAAAGTCGATAATCACTTCGTCTTGACCACTACCGTCTATATCGCCCGTCACCAGGCTTTCTGGCGAGATATTGTGCAATTGAACCCAACTGCTATTGTTCATTCGGCTCCAAATCCCGTATGGCGAGCCAAAGTCGATAATCACATCGTCTTGACCACCACCGTCTATATCGCCCGTCACCATGCTTTCTGGCGATAAGGTGTGCAATTGAACCCAATTGCTATTGTTCATCATCAGCCAAATTCCATATAGCGAGCCAAAGTCGATGATCACTTCGTCTTGACCACTATTGTCTATATCGCCCGTCACCATGCTTTCTGGCGATAAGGTGTGCAATTGAACCCAACTGCTATTGTTCATTCGGACCCAAATACCATAAGTCTCGCCAAAGTCGATAATCACTTCGTCTTGACCACCACCGTCTATATCGCCCGTCACCAGACTCTCTGGCGATAAGGTGTGCAATTGAATCCAACTGCTATTGTTCATTAGAACCCAAATACCATAAGGCTCGCCAAAGTCGATAATCACATCATCTTGACCACCACCGTCTATATCGCCCGTCACCATGCTTTCTGGTGATAAGGTGTGCAATTGAACCCAAGTGCTATTGTTCATCCGCAGCCAAATACCATAAGTCTCGCCAAAGTCGATAATCACTTCGTCTTGACCGTTCACGTCTATATCACCCGTCACCATGCTTTCAGGAGATAAGGTGTGCAGTTGTACCCAAGTGCTGTTGTTCACCCGCAGCCAAATCCCGTATTGAGTGCCAAAGTCGATAAGCAGGGTGTCTAGTGTGCCACCACTCAAAGTGAAAGCCTCAGACAATGCGCCTGCCGATTGGCTGCTACTATTCCAAACAGCAACTTTGATTTTATAGCTACCTGCCGCCAATTGCATTGGAATTATCCAAGAATCGGAAGTATTCGTTGAGGGATTTTCCTGTCCCAGACAACCATCACTTCCATCGGAGCCGCCGGCCTGACAGTCAGCACTTAAAAAGGCATTGGTGTTGACCGGTTGGTCATTCAGATCATAGAGGTAGAAAAAATACCAAGCTTGATTATTGCTTTGCCAGCTAACCGTCTGGGTATCTCCCGCTTGCACACTGGTCGGATTGACTTGGACATTCGATACAGAAGGATCATCAAGGCTGTCATTATCTGTGATAGTCAGGGCAGCGGTGTTTGGGTTGCCGATGGCTGCTCCTCCTGTGACATTGCCGAGACTGAGATAAAGTCTTTCTTGGTCTTCGACTGTGCTGTCGTCAATGATGTTGACCGTGAAAGTTTTGGCAGTGGCTTCGCCATCAGCCCAGTTGAGTGTGTCTAAAACAGCTGTATAGTCGCTGCCAGCAATAGCGGAGTCGTCGGTACTGGCATAATCTACAGATACGGTTCCCGCAGTGCCGCCGGTGCGAGTGACTGTGATAGTGGCTGTTGCTTCTCCTTCGTTGACTGTGTAATTGTCCGCAGAAAATTGCAAGATGCCTGATGAGGTTTCTATTCTAAAATTTAATGTTGTACTCCAAAGGCCATTACCAAGCTCATTGGCTGTTTGCACTTGCCAGTGTGCG
>LUTY01002942.1 GCA_001640045.1 Candidatus Thiomargarita nelsonii
TTTTTCTGCGGAAAATTCTAATGAAGGCGTGTTACACATTTTGTTTTATCTAGCACTCTTTATTAGTAATAAGACACCCTCTCTTTTTGCCATAGACAATATTGAATCTAATCTCAATCCGCATCTTTGCACCGAATTAATGAAGGTTATTTGCAAACTGGCTAAGGCAAAAAATAAGCCGGCACTCATAACCACGCATAATCCGGCAATATTAGATGGCCTTAACTTAAATGACGATGACATCAGATTATTTGAAATTTATAGAAATGATAAAGGTCATACCAAAACCCGCCGGATTAAATTGAATCCAGAAAGCAAACCAGTAAAAGCCAAACTGTCTGAACTTTGGATGAGGGGTTATCTGGGTGCCATTTCCAAACAGAAATAAATTTCAAGGCTGAACTTCGCGGTGCGGGCACTGTGCCAAGTTAGGTAATTGGCTGTAACCGTGGTTTTGGATAGGAATTATTATAGGTTTGGTCAACAAATTTATATTTTCCGGAGCTTCTTAGTTTATCCTCAATTTCTTGATAATATTTGGCTAAATTATTAAGATCATTTTTATTTTCATCAGAAATTTCTTGTCGGATACGCATTATTTCTTCTATTTCATAATCATACATATTACTTTCCTCCATTCAAATAATTTAAAGGAGTGGCTAAAATTGGAGTTGAAAGGCCAATTTCGTAATTGACACGACGAATGTGATTAAATTTGTTGGCATTGGCTAAATGTCTACAATTCCATGTCAGTAAGGTATCAATTTTATAATAGGATGCAATTGCTAAATGAAGTGCATCACCCTGCGGGTCTTTTGGCATGACAAATTTATCAATGTAAATATGTGCTATCTCAATTACTTCGTCTGTAATCGTTAAAATTTCCATGCCATCAAGTAGAGCTATTCTTGCTGAGGTTTTTTCACTGGTTCCTTTACTTAATTCAGCAATGACTGCCGCACTGGTCATTAGTTCAAATTTTTGTGAATTTTCATTCCACCATTGATGAGTCCAATGCATACGTGCAACTATTAAAAAAATCCTATTTCTTAAAGAAATAGGATTTTTAGATTGTTACTTTTTTCTTCATTACTGAGTCGTATCAGAAGGACGTACCCTGACTTCTATTTGCTCAATTGTTGGCAAGCTATTGTCCTGTTGCCATTGCTGCAATAGTTTGGGTACCATATAACGCAGCTGAGTGCCCCAAATAGAAGAATCTGCCTGTACGACCAAAATTTTCTGCCGAAAATTAGCAACATGACAATGTTGGTTTAAGGGGCTAGACAAGCTGGCTTGAAATATTTTATCAAGTTGTTTAATCGTTTGAATATGTTGTAACAAGGGCTTTAAAACGCCCGATGGGTTTGCTATCAATTGACTAAAGGATTTCATAAAAAATCATTCTAACATTAATGATGTCCATATAAATTATATGTCATCAGTCACAATAAAGATTTTTGGTGACCAGCGGGGTTTTGGATACCCGTAGCTGGCAACTTGGATTAAAATAAAAGGAAGGATTATGAATGTTATCCGACAAAAGCTTGTAAAAGGCAATCATGCTCCCTTGATTTCATCAATTTTGATGCCAGTTGCTTTCGTTTATATGCTAACTGTGGCGAGTTTTGCTTATTCTGCTTATTACTCTGACCCTAGCTCAACGTCAGAGAACTCAATGGAGAATCTGTTAGGGCTACGTGTCAGTACGTTACAAGCATCGGGTAAAGGCACCCAAAAGCGCCAGACTCAAACGTCTGATTTCTGTGTCTCTTGGGGTAACATCATCTCCCAACAACCAAAAGTTCAGATCACCTCATGGATTTTAAAATCATCACAGCAGTTTTCGCCTAAAAAATCTGTTGTTGAGACGAAGCCGTCAATCAAGATTGTTTCAAAACACTTATTGCGTCAATATGAATCTCATATTGGCATATTACCTGCTGGTTGGCCGTTAAGACAAGGCCGTGTCTCTTCAAAATTTGGCTGGCGTGG
>LUTY01002943.1 GCA_001640045.1 Candidatus Thiomargarita nelsonii
CACGCCATCCATAATTGAGCCAGTGCGTATTCAATGACAAATAAGGCCGGTTGGGTGATTGCGGTTTGTTCAAGTTGTTTTTCTGCCTCAGCAATTTGTTCAGCATGGGGATAAAGTACATTTCTCAGATCAAGATTCAGATGAGGCTTAAGGATTTCGGCACACTGATCCACCTGCTCACGAAATCTCGGCTCAAGTTGGTAAAGTTCCAACGCCATATTCACATATTGCGAACCCTGCCCGGAAAACATAAACACCACCGGTCGCGCCTTATGTTCTTGCACTTGGGTAAAAAGGCCTTTTGGGTCTAATGTACTCAGTGTCTCCGTTGCTTCATCCACTGTTCGGCAAACCAACATGCGGCGATGCTCAAAGACTTTGCGACCGATATTCAGGGTATAAGCTACATCCGCGAAGTTAATCTCAGGGTGCTGTTTTAAATGCTCAGCCAAATTGGTCGTTGCCGTTTCCAATGCCGGAGACGTTTTCGCTGACAACACCAACAATTGCCAAGGCCGACAAGTATCGCCTTTTTTTTGCTGATAACTGATAACTGGTAACTGCTCAGGGGCTTCTTCTAAAACGACATGGGCATTGGTACCCCCTATACCAAAAGAACTCACCCCGGCGCGACGGGATGCACCGTCTGATTTCCATTCAGACAATGTGGCATTCACAAAGAAGGGGCTATTGGCAAAGTCAATTTTGGGATTAGGTTGTTCAAAATGCAGACTGGGCGGTAGCATCTTATGTTTTAGTGCCAGCACTGTTTTAATCAGACCCGTGACACCTGCGGCAGTATCTAAATGTCCTACATTAGTTTTGACCGAACCGATTGCACAAAATCCATTTTTCTGAGTATGGGACTGATAAGCTTGAGTCAGTGCCGCTATTTCAATGGGATCACCCAAGGTGGTTCCTGTACCATGGGTTTCTACATAAGTAATTGTTTCAGGGTCAATATTTCGCATAGCCTCGGCAATTACCGCAACCTGACCGTCAACACCGGGAGCGGTATAGCCAACTTTTGAGGCCCCATCATTATTAATTGCTGAATCTTTGATAACGGCATGAATGCAATCGCCATCGATCAATGCTTGATCTAATCTTTTCAGCACAACAATGCCAACCCCGTTACCAAAAACGGCCCCCTGCGCTTTGGCATCAAAGGCGCGACAATGACCATCGGGAGACATAATCATGTCCTCTTGATACAAATAACCCCCTTTTTGTCGCGCCCTGACTGAAACACCACCTGCCAACGCCATGTCACATTCACCATTGAGCAAACTCTGACACGCTAAATGAACCGCAACCAGAGACGTGGAGCAAGCTGTCTGCACGCTGACACTTGGTCCCTTAAGGTTAAGTTTGTAAGAGGTGCGGGTAGACAAACCATCCTTCTCATTAGCTATCATCAGTTGGAAAGTACCCACGGATTTTCGCAGATCACGATTGGGATAAAGATTATCTAATAAGTAAGTACTCCTTTTGACACCCGCATAAACACCAACTTTTCCCCTAAGTCGGTCAACATCGTAACCAGTATTTTCAATCGCTTCCCAAGCACACTCAAGGAACAGGCGCTGTTGTGGATCCATGATTTCAGCCTCTCTTGGACTGTAACCAAAGAAATCCGCGTCAAATAGCTCAATGCCTTCTAAAACGGGATTGGCTTTGACGTAATTGGGGTTATTCAATAAAGTTGGGTTTATACCTTCCGATAGCAATTCTTCATCAGAGAAAAAGGTTATTGACTCAACACCATCACGCAGATTTTGCCAGAAAGTTTCAACATCATCGGCACCAGGAACACGACAAGACATGCCGACAATGGCAATATCCTTGCTGCTGGATACCTCCGAAGTTTTGAAAACCTCGGAGGTCTTTTGGGTATCATCTTGCGTTAAATGTTTCGCCAACGCATGTATAGTAGGGTATTGAAACAGTTCAACCATTGATAACGATTGTTCAAAGAGGATCTGCAACTTGC
>LUTY01002944.1 GCA_001640045.1 Candidatus Thiomargarita nelsonii
ACCACGGCGAGTTCGTTAGGGGGTGGTTGAAAATTGATCTCAGTATTTAATTCAGATGCCAAAATTTTACCTTTACTGTCTGTGCCCCTTTGTAAAAGCGTTTTACCGTTTTGAATCAGTTGTTCTTGTGTCACTTTTTGATTTTCATAACTGAGTAAATACTTAATTTCTTCACCATTATCTTCAAAAGTAACTTCAAGGCTTGAAGAATCAAGAGCGGGTTTCAATTCACCAGACAAAAAGTGGGTCAAGGCTAGAATAATATTAAGCGTTCTCGTTTTTCCGGTGGCATTCTTGCCAACCATCAGGTTTATATTATTCAGTACGCAACCTTCTAAGCACCATTCATGGTTTTGTCCGTCATGTTCTTGGTATTGTATTGATTTTAATTTCATCTTTTTTTTGAGTTCAAGGTATTCTAACATAAAACCATGAGCAACAGTTTGCTCCTATTGTCAAATGGAATTATTCGTTGTCCTACATTAGTTGTACTCACCACTGCGACAAAAAAAACATTTTTTTCAGCAACATGGTCTTCAATCCAGTCAGCACCACTCGCATACTATAGCTGGCACCTCTCTGACTACCACCACGCCAAATCCGCCGTAAAAGTTGTTTTCCCTTTGCCCCTTTACATAAAGGACATTGAATCTAATAGCGTCCCACGCACATTCTTGATGTCACTGTACTTTATTTTTTTTTATATTTTAGTCCATTGTGATGAAAAAAGAAACCCGAATTTTAAAACGACTATACGCAATGCACAAGTCAATTGATATTTTTTTTGCGTGAGTACAACAACAAAAAAAAACGGCTCAAGCGATACAAGCCGGTTTTAAAGCGATTTAGAAATTGGCTTGATTTTAATAAACGGCTCAAGCCGTTTCTTATATATAGTTTAAAAATATGCTCTAGCCGCAGTAAATCCAAAAAGTAAGGTGAATGAGTTGTCACAATAATTTGAGTTTTGCTAGATTCCACCACGTTGCGTATTTCTTCTACAATCAAATGAATAGTCCGTGGTTCTAAACCATTTTCGATTTCTTCAATCACAATCAGTGGACAACAACCAACCCGCAATTTTACATTCTCCCTCAGTCAATTGCAGATACACTGCGCGTTCTAGTTCTGAGATCAAAACGGCTTTTTAGCATACGGCAGCACATATTGTAATGTCTCTAAAATGCCATCAAATGCAGATTGGCTTAAATTGCGGATACTCGACAAGTATTCAGCGAGGTTTGAGCCGTCTTTCCCGTATTTCCCCGCCAATTAGTTGTTGTTGTATGGGTTGACCCAGGCTTTATGGATTTAACGTAATGAATTGCCAAGAAAAATTTTGCCAAAACGGGTCATTACTATTGATAGTTTCTAACCACTTTGTCAGCATGATTGGCTTCGAGGCGACGGGCAGGATTTTCGGCATTGTGGTAATGCTACCCACGCAGCTGCCAGTGTTTCTGAAAGTACTGAAATACCGTTTTTGGTTGCCTTAAATTCTGGAAAAAAAATTAAATTTTCTTCGTTACGTTCCATTATCAACTTTTTGCCAAAAAAGAGCTTTTCACTTTAATTCACTCTTTTTTCCAAGAGTTACCGACATAGTGGAACGAAATGTGGTTGTCCCTATTTTTCGGCGCAGTTCAAATTCCATCGGATAAGTCATCAATTTTTTGTCATTTCGACCAGAGGGAGAAATCTTGAATTCTCAAAGATTTCTCCCTCTGGTCGAAATGACAAGAAAAAAAATGTCTTGTACTGAGCATTATCGGAAAAAAAATTAAAAAAAAATTTTTGGTGACATGTTACAATTTCTCCAAATATAACGGAGAAAACCGCCGACGCAGCAAGCGTCGCTTGGATTGCTTATTCTGCTGCTTGTGACTATGAGCATCAAACCACGGCGAGTTCGTTAGGGGGTGGTTGAAAATTGATCTCAGTATTTAATTCAGATGCCAAAATTTTACCTTTACTGTCTGTGCCCCTTTGTAA
>LUTY01002945.1 GCA_001640045.1 Candidatus Thiomargarita nelsonii
TTTTCTCGTTCCAACGCTCCTGCGTTGGAATGCCTATTGTGACGCTCCAGCGTCACTATTTTGATTGAACATGATGGCAACTGCCCCATCTGTTGGTGTTATTTGATTATCACTGCAACGCTGATATGGGTGGCACTGACGACTTTTGGTTTTTTTCTATAAAATTCAGCCAACGATTTGAGTTGAGCTACTCGTCCCCAGTTCTTTTAACAGGAAAATGACTATGTATGCTGAACGCTTGATTCTTGAAACTGACCGATCCGGAAACCTCAAAAATAGGCCTAAACTACCCGCAAATAAACAATTTGAGGTTATTTTTTTGGTGTTGAAAGATGTGAGCAAACGTGTCAAGCGTACTCCACATCCAGATATTGCTGGTAAAGTCAAAATCATGGGTGATATTTTTAACAGTGTCCCCTCATCAGATTGGGATTTTTCACGATGATTAACCTTCTAGTACACATGTTTGGTTGTGGTGGGTCAACCAAAACCCTGAACTGAAAACAACTTGGCGGGAGCACATTGAACAGGCTGACCAAGTGGGTGTGTCGGCTATCAGCTTGTTTGAGGTTTCCTGGTTGGATCGGCATAATCGAATTCAACTTCCCTGCCCGCGCAATGAATGGTTTGATAAAGCACTGGCTGGTTCGGATATAGAACTCATTCCAATGACTCCCGAAATCGCCAGCCAGGCAGTTGATTTGCAGGAACACCACAGTGATCCGCAAGACCGTATTATCATTGCAACGGCGTTAATCCACAATGCCTTGCTTCTGTCAGCTGATGGCAAGTTTAAGCTTTATACTGAACTTGAAAATAAACTGATTCAATAACCGCAAATAAGGCATGACTTGCAAATTCAGCCAAACCTGACAGGTTTTCAAAACCTGTCAGGTTTAATTTTGAAAAAATCGTTGTACTCAACAAAGGAGACTATTTGTGCGCTATTTATCCACATTATTACTCGCAACAAGCCTAACCACAGCCGTTGCTCAACCCAGCCACCAAGATTTATTATATTCTGCCGACATCACCACCGGAGAATCGCGTCTCTTTGGTGGCATGACTTTAGAAGGCAAATTTCCCGTCATCGACACCAAACCCTCTGATTTTGGTCCAGTTTGGAAAGTGGAGGCGGGAAAATTAATGATTTTGCGTTTTAGCTTACCCGTGGCGATTGAAAATTGTCAATTAAAAGTCCGTGAACTCGGACTGCCCCGCAGCGAAGCTCATTATCCCATTTCTCTGCTATTGATGAATGAAAATCGTATCCACCGTTTACAAGTAGCTGATCAAAATGATCCGCAAACCCGTTTTTATAACTTAGCCCAAAATTTACATGCGGGCGAAAATGTGCTAAAAATCGGAGGACTTGATCATGATTTAGGCATTCAAAGTGTTGTTATTCATTGTACAGCACCTTTGCCTGTGGCTTTTGCTCGCACTGCTCGCATCACCCTCCTTGCCCCGGTTGCTGGGCAAAATATTCCCGCTGATAAGCCATTGGATATTGTTTGGACAACAGCCAATTTACCCGAATATGCTCGCTTTGATCTTGATTATTTGGATAAAAACGGTGATTGGCAAACGCTTGATAAAGGCATTCCTTACAACTATCCTACCCATGCAGGCAATCGTGGCTTTTATCGTTGGGAACTATTTAAATTGGCGGCGGATGTTCATCCCCAATTGCAAGTGCGCCTACGTTACGACACTGAACAACTTGCCGCTGGTAGCACTTGGACTGAAAAAAATACGGGGATGGTTTTTGTCTTTATTCCACCTGGCTGTTTTAAGATAGGCAGTCCGAAAACAGAAGCTGGACATCGACAAGATGAAACCCAAACTCGTGTTTGTGTCGAAGGCTTTTGGATGGGCAAAACCGAGGTGACTAATGTGGAATATCAATATAAAGAAAGCCATGACAGTGGCTATGATCGGCATCCTGATCGTAACTTTAATGGGGAAAATCAACCGGTTGTCAAAGTGAG